>NZ_JBSXNN010000055.1:0-30370 GCF_056857635.1 Vreelandella sp. L-15
GGGGTTAGCCTGTGGAGCGACCGGAGCGGAGGGCAGCGGCCTAGCTGCTATCTAGTGAAGGCGTGTGGAAGCAGGAAGGTTCTGGGGGTGATCTCAGAACCCTCGCCCAAAGCGCGAAGCGCGGCGGGCGGGGAGTGTCAGTTCCCAGCTACACCCTGCCCTGGTTATCCAACTCTACCGCTTCGTGCATCCGCGCCAGTATGTCGGGTACAGCGGCCTGAACGCGGTTCCAGCTAGGAATAAATGGCCGTTCGCGGGGGTTATCCAAAAACAGGTTGCCCGCTTCCAGCAGGTTGCTGGCAAATAACTCCACCGCCTGCTCTTCACAGTGACGGTCTAAACTCAGGCCGTTCATGGTGGCGTCGTGGTCGTAGGCTTCGATCAAATCGAGTGCTAAACGATAGTACGTGGCTTTTAGCGTGCGAAAGTCTTCACTGCTAAAGCTCACGCCTTGGGTGGCCAGCTTACGGTACAGCGCTTTGGCGATATCCAGACTCATGCGATTCAGGCCGCCGTTGGCGTCATCTTCGCTAACGGGCTGATGCTTGTGATCGTAGGCATCGGCAATATCGACCTGACACAGCTGGCGGTGTGAACAGTTACGCTGCAGTTCAGACAACACCCCAATCTCCAGGCCCCAGTCAGCGGGGATACGAATGCCTTCCAGCACATCGCTGCGCATCGCAAACTCCCCTGAGAGCGGATAACGGAAGCTATCTAAGTAGTCCAAATAGGGCAGCGGCCCGCATACCGTTTTGAGCGCTCGCAGTAGCGGCGTCACCATCAACCGAGACACCCGGCCGTTCAGTTTTCCTTCTGCAATGCGCGGGTAGTAGCCCTTACAGAAGCTGTAGTTAAAACGTGGATGCGCCACGGGGTACATGAGCCGAGCCAACAGGCTGCGGTCGTAGGTCAGGATATCGCAGTCGTGTAATCCCACCACCGACGAGCGGCCAGACGCCAGCACGTAACCTGCGCAGTACCACACATTGCGCCCTTTGCCTGGTTCTAACGCTCCCAGATCGTGGCTTTCCAGCTCGGCGTCTAACTCGCGTAGGCGTGGCCCGTCGTTCCATAGAATGCGCGTATGCTGGGGCAAGCGAGAGAAAAACTCCCGGGCGTACAAGAATTGCTCACGGTCGGCGCGGTCCAGGCCAATTACAATCTCGTTGAGGTAAGGCACCTTCACTAACTCATCTACGATGGCAGAAAGCGCCGGACCTTCCAGCTCGGAAAACAGCGACGGCAGTATCAACCCCATCGGGCGACGCTTAGCAAACTGACTCAGCTCCTGCTCCAATGCCTCTACCGGGCGGCGAGTTAGGTTATGAAAATCGGTGATAACGCCATTTTGATGAAAGTCACTCATTCGCTGATCCCCTTTTGGGTTAGGCCGTTTCTGGTTGTTGGCTGAGTACCGCCGCTAGTCGGCGGTCGTCTCGCCCCCACCAGTGGGCTACCCCCTCGGCCCAGCCCGTTGGTCCAGTTTCCTTAGTGCGATAAAGCGCTGTGTTCGTGGGTGTGACGGTTAAGTCGTGGCAGCCTTTAATCACGACGGCCTGATCGACGGCATCGAGCATGGAAATATCATTGGGGCCATCGCCTAGCCCCAGCGACAGCGGCGCACGGCCACGGAGCGCGGTAAATCGCTTAATGAGCCAGTCAACGGCGCTGCCTTTATCCGAGGCCTTACCCATTACGTGCCAAAAGCGCCCGCCTTGCGTCAGCGTCAACCCATCGCCCTCAAGCGCTAAGCGAAAGTTTGCCAGCGCGGCCTCGTCGTCTTCCCAGATAAGCGGCTCGCTGCCTTCACGCTTTCGGGCAGCCTTGGCACGGGGTTCATCTAAACCGGTAAGCGCCATGACTTGGGTAATATCCAGCT
Source organism: Vreelandella sp. L-15 (assembly GCF_056857635.1). Lineage (NCBI taxonomy): Bacteria > Pseudomonadati > Pseudomonadota > Gammaproteobacteria > Oceanospirillales > Halomonadaceae > Vreelandella > Vreelandella sp. L-15. Next base: position 1,883 of record NZ_JBSXNN010000055.1, read on the forward strand.
CACTCATACGGGTAAAACGAACGCCCAGGCGTTTGCGCCAGACGTTAAGCCGTGCCCGGATAAAGCCCACATCTACTCCAGTGTGTTTAACCACCACGCCATCCAGGCCACTACCTGGGCGGTCTAGCCGTGCGTGACACCAGCCCGGTGGCAGGCCAATCACAGCGCCGTTTTCCGCCACAAATGGGGTAGCTGTCAGGCCTAGCGCTTCACGCAGGGAAATAAGCTCGGCACGGGTTTTACTAGTGACCGGTATAACGGGCACGCCCTGCTGTTTTAGACGCGCCAGCCAAGGCGCTGCCGGTGAGAAGTCATAGCTGTGGTGGTCTAGCAAGGAACCGTCTAGGTCAGTGACCACCAAGCGTGGTTGAAGCGCTGGGTCAGCACTATCGGGCGACAGCGCTATATCAGGCAACTCGGTCTGAGTATGTGCAGTGCGAGTCTGTTCGGTCATGGCACCACCTTATTGCAATCTTAAAAGCCGTTACGCAGGCGTCTCTTTCAGATAAGCAATAAAGCAGAATGTATGCCAATGAAGTTCATCTAATATAAATCAAATACTTAAAATCAAAGAAAGGGCGCTGAAGGCTTGAGCACCAAAAAAGCGCATCAGAAAAGCACCAAATGGGTGCAAAAAAGTGAGCTAAGTTTTTCATTTAAGATGTCGGCCTAAAAGCCTACAAAAAATTGCACAAGCGCTTGGCGAAATCTCATAAATAGCTATACTCATATTGTACTCACTGGCATTCACGTACACTCCTCACCTGATGTCAGTGGGCTGCAGTGAGCCAAGCCCTTTAATGCCCGCCCCCCCCCGGCGGGCTTTTTTATTGTGCTTACCCTTTGGCTAGTGCGCCCTACTCCACATGGATGACCACTTCCACCCGGCGGTTACGGGCACGCCCTTCTGCCGTGCTGTTATCTTCTAACGGCTGGGTCGCCGCTAGGCCCACTGCCCGCAAACGCTCAGAGGCCACACCCGCCTCCTCCAAGGCTTCTACAATGGCGATAGCACGGGCGCTTGAAAGCGCCCAGTTAGATGAAAACTCCGGCGTGTTAATGGTTTGGCTATCGGAGTGCCCCTCTACCCATACTTCACCATCGTAGCGCTGAATGGTTTCCAGCAGGCTACCCACCAACGATGAGCCGCCTTCGGTAAGCTCCGCCGTAGCAGAAGGGAACAGCAGCCTATCTTGCACCCGCAAGCTAATACCCTCCGCCACACGGGAGACCTCTACGCCCTCTAAATTTGGCAGATACGCTGACGTTTCAACGCGCTCAGGCAGGCTTGTGTCCAGCGCCAGGGCGCTGCTGATGGCCTCATCGCTGATTTCCTGAACATTAACCGGCGGGCGATCTGTCAGTAGAACCATATAATCTGCCATGGGCGAAGTGGCCACCTCTTCTTCTATGCGCACCAAAGGAGTAGGAAGGGTCGGTGTCAGGCGTTCAGACAGCGTCTTAACGAACGGTAGCTCATCGGCCGGCGTTAGCTCTGCTGGCTCAGGGAGTGCTAATAGCGGCGGCACGCTAAAGGTGGAGACAGAACGGGTGGGTAAACCCGCCACACCCAGCGCAGCACTAATCGCCATCGGATTTAGCGTTCCAGGGGTGGAGGCCAACACCGGGCTACGTTGTGAACGAAATTCATCCAACACATCTGGCAGCGGCACTTCCAGCGGTCGCACAATGAGGTTATCAGGCTCAACCTGGTTATCCGCAGATGACCACTCCGGGCTTGTCACCCCAGCTGCGGCGATAATAATCACAAACAGTGCCACCAACAGCGTCATAATGTCGATGTAGCTAATCATCCAGCCGCTATTGCTCTCGTCTTCGGGGTACGCAGACAACAGCGAATCATGGCGTGGGCCGCTGCGGTGGTCTTCAAGCATGGGTGTTATCACTCATTCAAGTTTCTAACCTCGTGGCCGATCTAAGCTAAGCATGGCAAACTAGTCTATCAAATAGCTGTTTAGTAGCGATAAGGAACTATCAGGTGCGCATTCTTCCCACGTCATTCCCCATTGTCCACTTTTTACGCCCCGTTGGCCTGGGAATTGCCAGCCTGATGCTGAGTGGTTGTTTTTATGCCAACACATCACAGGCACCTATCGCCACCACTTACCCTTACACAGAACAGCAGCGCATGCAGGCGGCCCATCACTGGGATGTACTCGCACGCCATGAAGCTACCCAAATCCTACAGCGCGAACGCGTGCGTTTTCGTGATTTTTACATTACCCCCGCAGAAGAAAGCAGCGCCTCTGCCTATAGTGGCGGCGAGTTTGGTCGGGGCTTTCGTACTTTGCTCACCAGCGAGCTAGTATCACGCGGCGCGACATTGATGACCGTTCCCACAGCGAATACCGCCAACATTCATGTCGATGTTGAAGTTGTGACGCATCGAGATCGTGGCTTTATACGCCCGCCCGTGGGCGCATTCACCGCCTTAACCGCTGGCATTGCTGTGGCCACCATTCCTTATAATCAGTGGAGCGAACCTGCATTAGCGCTTATCCCTGGTGCGATTGCTGCTGACATTACCAGCGGCAGCTGGACGCATACCGGCAATGAAGAAGTGATTATTACCACCCAAATTTTAGACGGCGAACGAATCCTCTACTCCTCCTCCAATATCTATTACATTAATCCGGGCGACCGTCGTCACTACGCGCCGCACCGGGTTCCCCAAGCCCCCACCACACCCACAGTTTCTATCACCGACACTTGGTAATGTTTATGTCTTTACGATCTCTGAGCGCTCCTATTCGCGTAATGATGCTGCTGTTCACTATGCTGGTGCTAACGGGCTGCTCGACGCTAGGCAATAATGCCCAACCGGAAGAGCCTAAACCTGATCTTTCTCAGCTTGCCCATCAGGCAGCGCAGCAGATGGTGGCGAACAACCCAGGCCTGACCCGCTACAGCCCCATGATTGCCGCTACCTTTGTCAGCATCGATAACCTAAGCCAATCCTCTACCTTTGGCCGTATTAGCTCGGAGATCATGGCATCCGCTTTGGCACAGCAAGGCATGCAGGTTCGCGAAGTCAAAATGCGTGACAGCATGTTTATTGAAGAGAGCGTGGGTGAACTTATTCTCTCCCGCCAGGTTCAACGTCTTAGCGCCCAGCACAACGCCCGCTCGATTTTGATGGGAACTTATGCCCAAGGGCAGGATTACCTCTATGTGAGCGCACGGGTAGTTCGCGCTGGCGATGCCATGGTATTGGGTAGCGCAGATTTCCAGCTACCGCTCGACAATAACATGCGTAGCCTACTGGAAGGCCAAGGAGGCTGGTAACGCCCCTTCGCTTAACCGTTACGCACGGAACTGATTTAAAAGGATTCTCATGCCTACAAGGCCTGCCACCAACAAAACGCTGATAGTGGTTGTTAGCCGTTTTATTAAGCTATTTGCTAACATTACCAAGTTACTCAGCTATGTCTTTCACGCTATTGTTCCCAACAAGCGCTTCACGCTGCCAGAGCACTCCGCGCCCTGGTTAGCGCCTAAAAATGATTCGGTAGTTCCACGTATTATTTGGCAAACCAACTTTACCAATAAAGTCACCCTGCCGGTTTATCTCAACTACCTGTTCAACCGCCTGATGGCCCCGCGCTTTGAGTATCGGTTTATGATTACCGAAGCCCGAAAAGCATTCATTGCCGAGCACTACGACAAAGATATTAATCAGCAGTACTCCCGGCTGCAAATTGGTGCCGCCCAGGCGGATTTTTGGCGCTTGCTGGTACTGCAAAAGCATGGCGGGGTCTACCTGGATATCGATGCCCACGCCATTTGGCCACTTGGCAGCGTGATACCTAACGATATTGACGAGCTTTATGTTACTACCCGTAAGGGCGAGCTAAGCAACTACTTTATTGTCAGCAAACCCAACAACCCTAATCTGGCGCTGCTCATTGAGCAAATTAGCGTCAATATCAAGCAGAATGAGTTGACTAATGTGTTCGACATTACCGGGCCTGGGGTATTTATCCAGAGACTAACCCACGCCAACGTGCCTACCGTGTCTTACCGCCACGCCTGTAACCAGGGCAGCTTTACCAACGAGCACTTTCAGTACATTGATAAAAAAGCGGGTAAATGGACGCGGGAGCAAAAAACCGTTGCGGTGATAGGGCCTGCCCCCTCGGCAGACACACCTAATAAAGCAGGCTAAGTCCAACATGGGGCTGCCACTTAATAACACATACGCCCCATGTTTCACATAATGGCTTTCTGGAAGTGGCTAAAGGTCTGTACCTGCTTCCTAAAATGCTAAAAAGAAGCAGCCAGAATAATGCAGATACTCCCCTTGTTTAACCTATTGATAAAATCATTACTCCAAAGCGGGGCAAAACGATGGCTGCTTCTGGCACTTATTTCTTTACTCCCCATTAACGCCTTCGCCTCTCATCTAGCATTGGGGCCAGATATTCCTTATGCAGTGATGAGTGATACGTCCCAACAGCAAACCGTTGAACAAGTGTATGCACAGTTACGCCACAGTGAAGAGATACAAAAAAAAATATTTTCACGCGGCTATACCCGTACACCACACTGGCTATACTTCAAACTACCTGCTCATTTTTTTGCAGGTAATGAGCGTTGGCTTGTACTAGCCCCAAATTTTATTGATGACATCCGTTTCTTTTATCGACCAGAAGGCAGCCAAGAGCCGTGGGTAGAAAAGCGCACCGGAGACACTTGGGAAGGTAAAAGAGGCGATATTGACTATCGCTTTCCGGTGTTTAGGCTCCCCCCGCCGCCAGATAGCGTTAAGGGCTATGAGGTGATGTTGCGGGCTGCTACTACTAGCGCTCTGTTACTAGACTTAGAACTCTGGGAGCCACATCTCTTCTTGCAACATGCAGCACGTACCACTAGCTTTTGGGCCTTTTACTTGGGTATTGCCGCTATTGCCAGCCTGTTAGCCTTAACATTAGCGACCCTGCTACGCAGCAAAAGGCTTTGGTCTATTACTGCGGTATCCGCAGGTTATGGGCTAGTTGCTTGTGTTCAAGGTTATGTAGCCTGGGTAGTACCTGGAATCGGCCTGACATTACAGCATTATTTGACCAGTATATTTACTTTAACCTCTTATGCCGCCCTATTATGGATGTGCACTGAGGTTATGCAGTTTAAGGAGAAAATTCCTTGGGCTCACAAGCTAATGGCCGGCACATCAGTGTTCATCGTCTTACTGCTAATATGTGTACCGTTAAACCTTTATCAAGAAGCCATTTACTTACAGACTGTTATCTACCTTTTCACTGGCGTTATCTTTTTGATTGCTTGCCTCTATATCTGGTGGAAAGAAAAATTTCAACTTGCAAATTTAATTCTAGGAATTAGCCCGCTGTTAATTATGTTGGCTAGCCTCTCCGGGCTTATGTCCATGCTTACCTGGTTGCCTTATCACCCCTCCATCTACGCAATATGGCAATACGGCCTTATTATCAATATGCTCTTAGTGGTTGGCACAGCCGTTTTTCAGGTGTACAGACAGCGTATCGAAGCGCTTAATAAGAAAAAAATGGCTGAAGAGTTACACTTTGAGAGAGAAGCCAGGGCGCATCAACGTCAGTTTATGGGGATAGTCGCCCACGAATTCCGCACACCGTTAGCCATTATTACCGCCAGTTTGGCCAACCTTCACCAAGTCAGCTCTGGCAACCATCAGGTTACCCGGCGTTATGAAAAAATCGAACGGGCCACAGAGCGGCTTGTCCAGCTAACCGACAACTGTCTCGCTGATGCTCGACTGTCAGCAAGTCAGCTGAGTATTGAGCGCCACCCACACTCGCTGCTAGCACTGATTACCTCGGCGGCTTCTTTGATTCCTCTATCGGACCACCATAGCTGGAAACTGACGCAGGAAAATCAGGCGATCAACGCACGTACACACCCTGAGGCAGAAGCGGCAAGCACGCTTGAGATTGACTCGGCCTTAATGCGTATTGCACTCTCTAACGTCATTGATAATGCCGTCAAGTACTCACCCGGCGGCACTATCCATATTGATTTATCGCGTCAACAGAATCATTGGGCGATCAGTATACGCGACCAGGGCACAGGAATTTCTCCTGACCGAGCAGGCATGATCTTTGAGCGCTACCGTCGAGCCGTTCGGAATGATTCATCACGTGGTGTCGGCCTAGGGCTCCACGTAAGCCGTCAAATTGTACGAGCCCACGGAGGGGAATTAACGCTAGCGGAGAATACCTCGTCTGGTTGTCGGTTTATCTTTACACTGCCTGTACATCCAAAGAATAATCAGGAAGCTTAATGAAAAACCTCACCACTCCACGCATCGCGATTATTGAGGATAATGAAGACCTACGAGAAGAAGTAGAGTTCTACCTGCAGCACAAAGGTTTTCCTGTGTGGGGCGTCCCCAGCGCTGAAGCCTTTTGGAAAAAGCTGCATTTTCACCCTGTCGATATTGTGCTGATAGACCTGGGGCTGCCAGAAGAGGATGGTTTCAGCGTCGTCGAGCACCTGCGTCAACTATCCCACTACGGGCTGGTTATCATCACCGCTCGCGGTGAAAAGCAAGAACGGTTACGCGGCCTTGACCTGGGGGCGGACCTTTTCTTAGTAAAGCCTATCAACTTTGTTCAACTTAGCGATGCGCTGATACAGCTTGGCCAACGGCTGCAAACCACCCAAAACGTTAGCCCTACGCCCACCTGCCAACCTAATCAAACGGGCGCTTGGTATCTTGAAGCGGCATCCTCTCAATTGGTGGCTCCCGACGAGACTGCTATAAAGCTAACGCCAAAGGAATTCGACTTACTCAAAGTACTGGTGGAGTCTTCCAACCAAATATTTGACCGCTGGGTACTCCACGACCTGCTGTTTGACTATGCCGAGGAGCCTGATGTCCATCGTATTGACGTTATCCTCAGCCGCCTACGGCAAAAAGCCCGAAAACAGGGCATGACGTTGCCCCTGCGCTCCGTATTTGGCAAAGGCATCGCCTTTGTCGTGGAATCATAACGAGCGCATAGCTGGAACGAGCACATCCCGGCTACCCAAAACGCGCATCAGCTCATCAACCGTTGTCAGCCCCTCGCGCACAAGGCGTGCGCCTGTCTCCCAGATAGAGACATGGTTACTGGACGTGAGCAGCCCTGCCAGCTCGGCACGCATTCCTCTTTCCTCCACCCAGCGCGCCAATGGCGCATCAACAATCAGCATTTCATAGACAGGTACCCGCCCATGGTAACCAGTCTGTCTGCAATGCTCGCACCCCACCGCTCGAAAGTGCTGAACCTCCACTAACAGAGACTCAAACCCTGATGGGATATGCTCCGGCGTCGCCACCGGCTCCTTACAGTGCGAACATAGGCAGCGCGCCAAGCGCTGGTTGATACAGCCAATAAGCGTTTCAGCCAAAGCCTGCGGGGTAATCCCAAGCGCCATCAAACGGCCAACTACGCCAGAAACACTATTCACATGCAGCGTAGAGAGCACCAAATGCCCGGTTTCCGCCGCACGGATCGCAGCTTCTGCCGTTTCCCCGTCACGAATTTCACCTACCAACATAATATCCGGGTCATGACGCAGAAAGTGGCGAATCGCAGTATCAAAGGTATAATTCGCCTTGCGGTTTACCTGGGTCTGCGAGGCCACCGGCAGCTCATACTCAATCGGGTCTTCCACGGTCAGGATACTTTTGCCCGTCATCCCCAGCGGCCGTAGCCCGGCATGTAGAGTGGTCGTTTTACCCGAACCAGTAGGCCCGGTCATCAGGAAGATACCGTGCGGCTGCTGAAACAAGCCTTGGAGACACTCAAGATGCTCCGGTGCAAACCCCAACTCTTCTAGCCCGGCTACCGACACCCCCTTGGGTAACAGGCGCAAAACAACGCTCTCCCCCTGAGGCGTGATGCTAGTGGAAACACGAACATCATAGGCCTGATTATCCAGGGTGACCGAGAAGCGACCATCCTGGGGCCTTAGGTTGTCCGAGATATCCATTGCCGAGATAACCTTAATCGCCGACACCAACCGCATCAGCTCCCGGTCAAGCGCCATAATCGGGACCAGTACGCCATCAATACGAAACGCCATATGCAATGACTGCGGCTCTGGCTGCAAATGAATATCCGTTGCCCGCTCGCTTACCGCCAACACCAGTAGTTGATTGATCAACTCATCAATGGGAAATGAGCCCTGCGTATCCTGGCGCAGCTGGCGATATTCACGCTCGAAAGCAGAGAGCGCTGAACGCTGCCGCAGTGAATAGGCTGACTCAATACGCCGCGCCACGGCGACAAAGTCGCCCTGCCTCAGGTTGGGCTTTAAGCCAGTACGGCGCTGAATTAAGCTCGCAGCGCGCTCAGGGTCAGCATTACCCAACACGGCTTCTAGCTGCCCTGCCGCAATACGCAGCGGCAACACGCCGTGAGCTAAGCACGCCTCTCGGGTAAATAACTGCAGCACTTCCGGGTCTGGGGTAGGCCACTCCTCCTGGCTGATATAAGGCAAGCCGTGATACTCAGCGAGCACACGCGCCAAATCGCTGTCGGCCACCAGGCCCAGGCGAACCAATATCTGATTGAGTGATTCACCAGTCACAGCCTGTTTTTGCCGCGCATAAGCCAGCTGAATAGGCTCAAGAATACCCAGGCGTAAAAGGGTATCGCCTAGCTCTGGGGCATCCGTTCTCTGGGAGATAGAAGCGACCATATCCATCATCGATCCATCAAATAGTAAGCCGTTAATGTAGCTATCTGGGATTCGTCGAGATTAGTGGCAGTGGCACTACCATAAGCCACTCCGCTTCCCAGGCTCCACTCCTCACTGCTAGTGGTTGTAAGCGCCGCCTGACTCTCCTCACGAAAGCTACCAAACCGTGCATCGGCATTGCCGTCCACTAGGCTATCCAGCATACGCGCTAAGTCTGGCGTCAAACCCTCTAATACCAACACATTCTTGCGTTGTACTACATAGCTCCCCGCACTACTGCCCGGTACGCTCCAGGCGACATTTTCAAAACAAGCGCTGACATCTTGCGGGTTGCCATTACTATCCAAATAGCCGTAGTGAGTCTCGAAGCCTTCCGAACGCCCCTGAGGCATCGTCACACCTGCCGCGTACATGGCATTGCGCAAATCCAGACTGCACAACTCGCTATCATCTGCACCATTCACCTTACCGGTCGGTGTTGTTTGATTATCGCCAGGCGCAACGCCCACACGGTCTACATGGCTAAGAAATGCCAACTGCCAACCCCGCACAAAGCTGGTCGCCATATGCTGGTAGACAGTATTGCGCTGCAAGTTACTGCCCAAGGTCACGGCACTGATGATCAGCGCCACCACAATCAAGGCCATGGACATTTCCAACAATGTAAAACCGCGTTGGCGAGTCAAGGTGATTTTCGTCATAAAAGTCTCTAGCAACCATTATCGGGCAGAAAGCGCATCGTTATCGGCGGCAACAACATTGTCATCAACGCTGTCATGTAACTCGTCCAGGTCCTTAATAAGTAAGTCCAGCTCATCCAACTGGGCGCGCACTTTATTTAAATTATCGATAGCCACGAGCTGTGCAGTTGTCGCCGTACCTACCAAAGCAGTGTTGCCGCTAATCGCACCAACGGATGCCCCTACTGCGGCCGCAGTAGCACCTGCAGTATTAATGGCTGATGCTGTCGCGGTAGGTGCGATGGCAGCGGCGGCGGCCACCGAGGCTGATGCCGAAGCAATAGAAGCGCCTGTTTGAAAGTTATCGGCAAATGCCATCTCTTCGACCAACGCTAGCTGAGCGCGATAATCACGAATGGTCTGTCGAAACATCGCCAACATGGACTGAACGTTAGGGTGCGCGTGCCCTGCCGTAGCCAGTTGTGCCGAACACCCTAATTGCTCCCACAGCTGGTTAAAGCGCACCACGCTAACACTATCGTCATAATCACGGCGGCTACGGCGAAGCGGGTGCTCAACGCTAAGTCCGTCAGTGTTCACTCCGTCAAACAGTGAGCCATTACCGTTACGATCCGCCTGCCCAGGGTTCACCAGCACATAGGCCACCACTTCACTTGCAGCTAGATATTCCAGCGATAAAGATTGGTCATTGACAGTACTCGCCTGCGCCACACCAAGCGCACGACAGAGGTCCGTTGGTGTTATGCTTTCCATAGCAGTCAGTTCCGCAACCGGGGGCAATCCTGAAACCAGCGTAGGCTGCCAACGGTCGCTCGCTTTCGTCAGCTCAGCATCATTCATTGGAGTATTATCGCGGCGAGCATAAACAACATAGCGGTAGTCGTAGCCGTAAGCGTTGCGCAGAGGGGCGCCGATCCCTACGGTCAAATAAGGGAAGCCGCCAGCTACCGCCGGACAATCTTCCACACCATCCTGATTAGCATCGGCACAGGGCAGTCGGCCGGTGGTAAGAGCAAAGCCAGCGATAGCATTTTGTGTATCGCTGACGTCATTAATGGCTGATTCCACACTGGCTAGACGTGTCATTGAGGGCACCAACGACACCATGACAGCAGTTATGAGCCCCAAAACTATCAGCATCAGGGAAAGCTCAATCAGAGTCATACCCTGCTGCCTGCGCCCTACATTCATTGGAACCACCCCTTCGCATCTCGGTCTAGTGCCAGTTGAGCTGTCTGGTCTCGGTACGCCTTGGCATCATCGCGAGCCACCTCTGCCGCTTCTCGTTGTTCCACGGCTGTGGCCAATTCCTCTGTTTTCTCATCAACCTCTTCTGCCGTGCTACTTAGCTCTTCTACTATCATAAATGTCGCCGCTGCCGCATTAATGGCTGCAACCGCCACCCCACTTGCCCCGGTGGCACTGGCCAACCCTGTGGCAATGTCGTTAAGGCCCATTGCGATGCTTCCCGCTGAGTTGAATTCCGCAATCAAACGCTTAAGTTCGGCGATTTCCAGATTGGTTTCGCGGACTTCTTCACCAAATATGCGAAACGTCAAGTAGAACTCATAAGCACGCCAAGCATCGTAGGCCGCGTTAGCCTCACGGGTCGCCGCGCTTACACGTGCAAGGATGGCTGGGCAGTCGAGCCGGGTGGCAAGTTCGGCAAAACTCATAGCAATTACACGGTCGTCGTATTCATCGCTTTGACCGCGCCCCGCCGACTCATACTCCAGCCCGGTCGCGTTTAGGCCATCAAATGGTCGCCCGTCCCGGTCGGCATCAAGCGGGCCAGGATCAACAAGCAGAAAAGCTGGATTGATGCCACTCTCACCCGTATGCGACTGCACATGGGGTTCGGTAGCCTGTAAACCACCGGATACACCAAGCCTGAGCCCTTGGCAAAAATCTAACGCGTTTTTCTGCTGTGAATTAGCGCCGTTCAACAATAAGGGTTCATAGCTGACCTGCAGCGCTACCAAGTTGGCGTTAGTGTGCTGATAAGCCGCATAGTGAAACGGAAAGCCACTTTCATTGATCAATGGCTGGCCAAGGCCAACGGTACGATAGGGAAAACGCCCGCTGCGGACATCACAATCCTCGAAGCCATTACCGTCGGAATCTGGACAAGGCAAACGATCATGCTGTACGACAAAGCCCACGGTCGCATTCACGGCCAACTTGACACGGTCAAGAGCAGGGGCAGCGCTTTGAGCACTACCCAACACGTTTAAAGCCATAGGAGCCATGGCGAACAAGAACCCCAACACAGCAAAGGAAAGAGTCATTTCCAATAGGCTGAACCCAGTCTGGCGCTGCGTACTCATCGTACGGTTCCTTTGCTATCCAGTTGCTGCACCAAGTTATCCATACCGCTGAACATCGTTATCTTCTCGGCCCTTTCTCCCACAGCGGCACATACGTCAGCGTCATAGTACTCACCGCCTTCTTCACATACAGGGTTGGAATTTTGAGCATCTTGCCACGCCGCACAGGAGTCCTCATCGTAAGCGTCGCTTGAAGCATCACAGAAATCTTGATCAGCGCTCCCTGCACTGCTGCCGGGCGCACCAGCAGTACAGCTATTGGTCTTAGTGTCATAATCACTATTGGAATTAAAGGCACAGTCGAGCGCACCGTAGGCGTCATAGGCACCTTCGGCCTCAGTACGCGCCGCTTCGGCCTTTGCACGTAGAGCCTCTACTGCATACCAGGCTTCTCGCTCCGCCGTGTAGGCCTCGACATGCGCATCAAAGGCTGTCACCAAGGGGCAAACTTGTTCATCGATGCAAGTGGAAGTGGCTTCGAAACCCTGGCGAACCTCGGCAATACGATTGCTGGCAAACACTCTTGCAGCCTCTGCGTCGGCATCGAGGTCAATGGGATTACCATTTTCATCGGTAAATGAGTTGCCATCCTCATCCACTAAATCGACATTGCCCATTTGCTCTGCCGATGCCGCTGTGCTGAGCCAAGCATCAATAGCGGGCTCAACCCCGATAATGACATCGGCCTCGTCTGGTGGATCTTCCGGGTCTAGATCTTCTGGACGCGGGAACCCGTAAAGGTCATCAAATGCGTTGTCTTGGCTATCACCTGACAACTTACGAATCTCGTCTTCTAGCGTATTATTGCTGGCAACAGCAGTTGCCTTTGGCCCTGATTCGTACTGTGCTAATTCATTTTGATAGGTGCTTTCAGCCTCCTGAGCAGCCACATTAGCCTGGGCATATTTATCCTGTGCATCATTGACGTTGTCCTGAGTAATCCCCAGCTCACCTTCAAAAGTGTCTGGTACTCCCGCCTTATCAGCGATGGTGTCATACAGCGCTGTAGAGGTAATTTGTAAACCCAAGGCAGTGCCAGAAAGACCAACCGCAATACCTGACAAGGTAACACCACTCCCAGCGGCAGAGACGGCCGCCGTATAAACAGGCACCAGCGCACAGCCAGCAAAGGGCGGTACCGCGCAGGTGGCCGTGGCCGTTGCTAACAAACCGGTCGAAATCGTCTGAACCTCAATAGCACCACTCAACCCAGCCACCGCCTGCCCCATAGACCACGCGGTCAACGCACTACCCACGGCATTCATTAATACCCCCTGGTCTGCACTCTCCTGGTTAGACTCAGCAAAAGCGATGTTCTCCTCTTCCAGCGCAATCGCATTGGCCGACAGGTTTAACGAGCGCTGGCTTATTTCACAGTGCAGCAGTTCGTAAAGCTCGGCGAGGCCGCGCCCTTGGGTAATATCGTCGTAGTCTGCGGAAACCGGCGTTTGCGGGGCATTGAAGCCGGTGCTGCTCGTGCTGTTCAGCCCGTCGTAGCGATCGTCATTAATATCGCCGTCAGCATTAGAGGCTCCCGGGCTGGCCAGCATGTAGGCCATAGCTACCGCTGTGTCGTTGGTGTCACTGATGTGCAGATAGTTATCGTTCTGCGCCAACTCTGAGGCGTCTTCCAACGCTGAACAGAAATCGAGCGTATTCTCATTGCCCAAGTCATACGCCGTTGCATCGGCATTGGTGGGTTTGAAGCGCTCGGCAGTTACTGCCAAATCAGCGTCTGCGACCTCATTACGGTAGACCCCGTAAATCATCGCACGACTCCCCTGCTCCCCCACCGTATAACCCACTGCAGCCAGCCCTAGGGTGCGGTAGGGTAAGTTCCCTTTTTGCGCCCCCCCACTACAATTTTCAATCCCATTCCCAGTAGTATCAGGGCAGGGCAACCGCCCATTCCAAGCGGCGAACTGGCGTAACTGTTCATCGGCTGCTGCCAGCGCTGTCTCTGTATTTTGCTGTGTTACTTGAACACTGACATCAAGGGTTTTGTAAAGCAGTGCCGACACCAGCCCTGTGAGCAGCGCCAGTAAGGCAAGTAACTCCAGCAGCGAAAAGCCGCGGCAATGACGTGTTTGAGCCATTGAAAATTGGGGCATCACGAATCCTATTCAGCGAAGCTGTGTGCTTTGCGCAATGAGGTCGTATACCGGCAGCAAAAACACCACCACGACGAAGATGAACAGCGCGCCAGCCAAAAGCAGTACGGCGGGTTTGATGACCTCGGCAAGGGTGGCGACTAGATGGTTAAGCCGCCGCCGGTACTCGTCGGCTAACGTACGCAACTGGCCATCCAGGTTGCCGCTCTGCTCTCCCACATTGATCAAACGAATCATCAGCGGTGAAAACACACCGCTGCGCTCCAGACCACTTGCCAGCGTATTACCGCGCATTACTCCTTGTCGGGCCTGGCGAATCGCATCGCGATACACCTCATTGCGGGTTGCCGCCTCCAAAATAGCTAGTCCATCCAATAGATTGATGCCCGCCGCTACTAGCAGCGCCAAGTATTCGCTGATAAATGCCATGGCGGACGTGCGCACCAGCGTGCGGCTAATAGGAAGGTGGTAAGCCAGCCAATAAAACCCGGCCCTAACCCGCTGGCTCCGGCTCAATAGCATCGGTAACACCACAACAGCTGCTAACACCCAGTAGCCATAAGCCGCCAGCAGCTCACGCATCCAGTGCACAGCGCTCAGTACACTCTGGGTCAACGGGGGAAGATGGGCTCCCATCTGGCGAAACATATTGGCCAGATCAGGCAGTACGTAGTACACCCAGAACAGTGCCGCTATCACGATGGTGACTACGACGAAAAATGGATAGATCAAAGCGCGTGAGACATCCCGGCGCAGGGCGGTAATACGCCCCAGATGTTCGGAGGCATCCATTAGCACGCGGTCGAGGTTGCCCGAGCGCTCACCAATATCGACAAGGTGCCGAACGGTGGCTGGTACCAAGTGTGGGTAAAATGAGAGCCTTGAAGAGAGCGTATTACCGGCCCTAACGCCACTCAGCAAGTCTGCTGTCAGCGCCTTGAGCGCCAGATGTTTAGCATCATCACGCAAATCTTTAAGCGCCATATCGACCGGCAGGCCACTGCGTAGCATCAGCCCCAGGCTATGCAGAAACTCCGCCAGCAACGCGATAGGGATACTACGGCGCATAAAGAGAGCCAAGCCGTCCAGCAGCGGCAGCATTAACGCCGGTAGCACATAGAGCTGCAGCACCACGGCTTGTTCACGGCGCTCTACTAACGGGTGAGCATTGCTGTAATCGGTCACCGGCAGTTTCGACAACCCAGCACGCACGCGGCCTTGGTTCGACACCACCCGATAGAACACGTAGCGAAAGGCAGCTTCGCTCATAAACCACCCTCACCCAGGCAGCTCAGCAGATAGGAGGTTTCCGCATCCGGCTGGCCGCTCGCTAGCAGGCCGCTCTGCTTCTGAAACTGAGCTAGTGCATTCGCCGTGCGCGGCCCCATCACACCATCCACCGCCTCAGGCGCTAACAGCAAGCGCTCGACCAGCGCCAGCTGCAAGGCAAATAACGGCTCTCCCTCTTCACCAAAAGGTTGGGGCGCCACGGGTAGTACTGATTGAAACAGTGCTAGCCGCCCATCACTCAGCGGGTAAAGCGGCTGGTCATTACACCCCTGCTCCCATTCGCTCGGCAGCAGCACCGGTACCCAGGGTTGCTCCTCACTCCGTGCTGGCAGCCACTCAACCACATCCGCCCAATGCTGCGGAGGAGCCTCCACCGGGGGCAGAGGCGTATAGGTGGCTGTAAAGGCCTGCCATGCAAAGTCGACGACCTGAACAGCTTCTTGCTGCTCTGTAGTTGAGGCAGCCTCTTGATGAACGTTTTGAGTTGCTTCTTGAGAAGCCTCTTGAGACACCACTGCTTGCACCACCGCCTCTTGAGGTGTTGCTTGTTGCTGAGGCTGAGGCTGAGGCTGAGGAACAGCTTTTTGAGGCTCCGCTTGCAGGTCTATGCCCGCCTGCTGCGGCGGTACTTCCACTATTGGCGTTGAGGGAGTCGAGAGCAGGTCAAGCGGGTAACCGGCCACCGCCGCCAGCCCCACAGCCCCCGCAACGCCACCCATTACCAGCACGCTTCCCATCACCAGCGAGCGGTAAGCGCGGCGCTTGGGGGCTGGCACTAAGCTCAGTTCCTTAGCGGCGGTGTCCACTAACCTAGCGCTAATGCGCGTGGTGCCTGTGGCAACCAAACCGTAGAGGCAGCGGTCAAGCAGGATATGCACCCGGCGAATATAGCCCATGCTATAGCGATGCAACCGCCGCAAAGCACTGCGATCAACGGTCAACACCTCTGGGCAGCCTGCCCACTGCAACCGATGATGCAGATAGACATCCAACTCGTTCAACGTCAGCGGGGTCAGCTCAAGGCGCAGTGCAATACGGCTTGCCAGCTGCCGCATGTCATGACGATCCAGGGTCAAGCGAATTTCCGGCTGGGCCACCATCACAATTTGTAGCAGCTTGGCCTGGCTGGCCTCCAAGTTGCTCAACTGACGTACCAGCTCAAGGCTGGGTACATCCAACCCTTGAGCATCATCCAGAATCAATACACAGTTACGACCCTTTTCATGCTGCTGCAGCAACCAAGTATTCAGTGCCTGCAGCTGTGCCTCTAGGCTATCGCCAGCGGCCGTCACACCAAAATCACGGTTGATTGCCCTTAACAGGTCGGCACCTTGAAGAAACGTATTGAACACCAGCGCGGTACACGCCCCCTGCTCGGCCAAACGCGTTAGTAGCGCCCGGGAGAGCGTCGTTTTACCAACGCCGACATCACCGGTTACAAGCATGAACCCCTTGCGCTGCTCAATGAAGTGCAACAACTCAGTGAACTGTTCTGCCAACCGAGCAGAAAAGAAGATGCCGTGCTCATCCGGCGTTACCGGAAACGGGTTACGCGTAAACCCTAAGTGCTGCAGGTAAGCCGACAATGGAAATCCGCTACTCATCAATGCGCTCCCATTTGCCGCTGTAGTGCGCGTAAAGCGTCGTCTGCTGGGTACTGCGCCAGCAGCGCACGCACCCGCTTAGCCGCCTCGGCATGTTGCCCAGCCTGCCAGTCTAAAACCGCCAGGTTATAGCCCGCTTCGCGATCTCTTGGCAGACGAGCAAGAATCGTGGAGTAGGCTTGGCGTGCCTGCGCCGGGCAATCTGCCCTCATACAGTAATAGCCCTGCATACGAGCAACGATCAGATGCGATTCGCCTAGCGCAGACCGAGCACGCTCAATAACCTCTTCCGCCTGGGGCAGTTGGCCCGCCGACAGCGCCGCATTGAAGGCCGCAAACAGTTCTGCCGGATTTACCTCAGCCGGAGGCGCAGTCTCTACCACCATTGAAAGCTCAGCCTCGGGTTTAGGCTCAAGCCTAGGCTCGGGCTCAGACTCAAGAGCGGGCACTGACGTGTCTATCTCGCCAACTGCCGCCACCTCTGGCTGGCTAACGGCTGCTACTTCTATCACTGAAGCCGTTGCGGCAAGCCGTGCCAGGGCATCCCCCGGTAGCCGTGAACCACTCGACGGTGCAGGCGCTTGAGCCTGTATTTCTGGCGGCGTTGGCGTTGGCGTTGGCGTTGGCGTTGGCAAAGCAATATCCACCACCACAACCTCCTGCGGAGCTGACGACACAGTAGGTGCGGAAGGCTCCACAGGCAGCGCGGCTGAAACATTGCGCGGCGAGATACGCTCTGCCGCATAAAAATGTTCCCATAGGAACAGTCCCGCAACGGCGACACACACTAACCCCGCCACCAAACCCCACCGCCATCGACGTTGGCCAGGGGTGACCACACTACCCAACTGAGTGGGAGCTTGCGTAGGATGAGTGCCATGCTGGCGCAATGCGTCGAAAACTAAGCTCATGGGAATCCGGCTTACAAAATCTGAACGCGCAGCACGAGAACTAGCTCGCGTGCCGTGGTCGATTCAGACTGCCCACCCAGCACGCTGCCAAACAGAGGGACATCCGTAATACCGGGCACCCCATCCCTTGAACGGTTACCACTTTCACCGATAAGACCACCGATAATGACCATGTCACCGTCGTTCAGCGACAACGATGTGGTCATACCCTTGAAGTCCACCCGGGGGAGCGAGATTTTCAGCGGATTCTGCGTGCTGCCTACCTCTACTAGCTCCATAGAAGAGGCCTGCACAGAGGTTTGCATCGGGTTAATGGTGAGATGGATAGCACCATCCTCGGACACAAACGGAATCACTCCCAGCATCACGCCGTCGAATACATTAGACGTCACTACATTGGACGTGGTCGCCAGCAAGCCGCCGCCACCGTTTTGCGTATTAGAGCTAGATTGGGCGATATAACGCATGTTACTACCCACACTCACCACGGCGGGCTGCGTGTTGCGCACCCGAATCGACGGGTTAGATAGGATATGCACCGTGCCAAAGGTTTTCATCAGGTCGAGCCCGATATTGTGGTTACTGCCCGACTGAGCAAGGCCCAGCGATGGCGTACCCGACGTACCTAGCGCAGTAGACGGAATCAACACGCTGCGGCCCGCATTCTCCGCCCCTGGCACCAATGAGTCGATCGCACCCAGCGCCATCGGGTTAGACGAGTAGGACAAGGCCACCTGGTTACGTAGGAAACTCCAATCAACGCCATAGCTGAACTGGTCGTTAAGCTCGACATCAAGAATCTGCGCCTCGATCAGCACCTGTCGGTTTAACACCGACTTATAGTGCTCAACCAAACGTCCGACCGCCGCCAGCTGAGATGGGCGCCCACGAACAAACAGCGTACCGGTGGAGCGGTTCAGCATATAGGTCGGCACCCCTTGCTGCCCCATACCGCCCTCTCCATTTCCCTCTCCATTACCCTGCCCGCCGATCAGCGATGCCAACATCCGGTCAATCTGCTCGTAAGGGTTCACATCATTGGTATTGCGTCCCGAGATTGAAAAGCTGCTGCGCAGCCCGCTGCTACCTGAGCCGCCACCCGAAGCCGACCCGCCATCGCCACCGGTATTACCGGCACCGAATACATCGCCCCCCGCGTTGAAGTCAGCCGTACTCATGGTGAGCAGGAAATCCATATCGAAAATCCGCTCTTCAAACTCCTCTACCACCAGCATGTTATCGCGGACATGCCCGGCCAGATCTAGCGCCTTAGTGATCTCCTCAAAGGCTTGGCTAGCAGGCACCGAACTAAGCGACAGCGACAGCGTGCGCGGCTGACGCGACAGCGAAGCAGGTAGCACCAAGTTCAGTCCTGCCTGATCAGCAATCGCCTTGAGCAGGTTACGGACATCAACATCGTCCGCCTGTAATGTAACGCTCACAGCATCAAGCGGGTTATAGCGGGGGACCACTGGCTCCAACACCACTTCCTGCTGTTGCTCCAAATTCTGCCTCAGCTCATCTTGCAGAAGGCGTAACTTCTCTGACTCTTGCACTAGCCGCTCTTGTAATAGTGCCTGCGAACGGTCATCCACCGTTTGAACCCTTTCGGCATCCATTTTGGAGGGGCCAACGGCACAGCCAGTTAATGACGCAGCCAGCAAGGCACCTATCCAGAGGCCTCGTCTAGGGTAAAGAGATAGTTGAGGGTCAAGGTTCATGTGGCTGCTCCTGATGCGCCTAATTCCGTACTCAATGTGTTGTTTTGCAAGTTATTGGCTTAAATAGCCAAGCAGTTCGGCAAAGCCCACCGCAATAACGGCATCGTCATACTGCTCCCCTTGTGCGGTCAGCGGGCCGGATACGCAAAGCCCGCTGCCCGAAGGCCAACGGAGGCTGCTATTTTCGCCATCAAAGGGTTGCCCATTCCTATCGGCATCTCTTGTGCCTGCGTAGGCCACGAAAAATGCTAGGTTGGCGATAGGGTTTCCGCTGCAATCAGCCGTTCCTGCCTGCTGTTCATCACCGGTCACGTAGATGCGATTATTATCAAAATTCCGCTGACCCAGGCTGTGCAGGGCGTAACGTAGGTCATCCAGGCTGAGATACCCGGCACTACCGGCCGGGTCATCGGTTCGCTCGGCTAATGCCGCTAGGTCGGTTTCAGCGGTATTATCGCGAAAGACACCGTAGACAAAGCGCTCGCGAACCGCTTTGCTCAAGCCTTGCGCCTCACTCATACCAAGGGTGAGAAAAGGCACACCACCAGCCATATGGGTTATCTCCCCCTGCCCGCAGCCGCCTCCGCTGCCACCTTCAAAACCATCACCGTTGGTATCGGCGCAGGGCAGCCGGTAGTGGCGCTCAGCATAACGATAGAGAGCTGCAGCGATCTGGTCGTGGTAACCCTGGGCAATGGCATCATCCTGGCTCAACGCATTAGGGCGATAGTGCATCGCCACCAGCGCCATACCGCCCAGCAGCGCCAAGACCAGCGCCAGCTCCAAGAGAGTGAACCCCCGCTGGCGGAGGGGGTACGCGTCAACCGTCATGGCTGCTCCTGCCCGCCACTTGAACGCATTGCATGAAGGTCAATCACCTCTTGTTGTAATGCACTCATCTCACGACTTAGCTCTTGAAGCCGCTGCGGGTTGGCATTCTCACCTTTCAGCGCTTCATCCAGCATCGCTTGGCTGACCTCAGCAAGCCTCTGGCTACTTACTAGCTGCTGACGCATCCCACCGATATCAATCTGCTCCTCTACCCCGTTCTCCCGCATTTGCTGGTTGAAGCCTTGAATCACATCCATCAATCCATCGATATCGTCTGGTTCAAGGTCCCGAATCTGCGCCAACGCGTCATCACGCGCGGCCCGGACCGCCTCACTGCGTTGTCGGATGCCCTCGCGCAGTGCCTGACGCTGCTGCGCTGCCTCAGATAGCACCTGTTCCGGTGAACGGGGCTCAGCTGATGAACTCATTCCCCCCTGCTCCCCTTCCACAGGTGCAGAGGCAGTTGCAGCGGCTTCGTTCAACGCCTCATAGCGCCGCCAAAGGGCATCAACATCCGTAGAGGCACCTCCACCTTCTACAGGCGAGGAAGAAGGCGGCATTACCACAGCGGGCACTTGTGCCGCTGGGCTTACCGGCGCAGGTTGCCGGCCCACCCACCAAAGCACTGCAGTCAACAGTCCAAGCAGCGCGATGCTCCATATCAACAGGCGGCGTAACGTCATTATTCAGCTCCAATCGTTAAGCGTGCTGTTTCACCACCGCGTGCCAACGTCACCTGGTTGGGCCTGATATCACGAACCACCACGCCGGATGCCACCGCATCGCCACGGCGCACATAGCGCCCATTGATTACCGCCGAGCGGGAGGTATCCGAGTACACCACCATGCTGAGCTGATAACGGCTCCACCAGGGTGCCTGCCTGACAGGAGGCTCTGGTGGCGGGGGTGGCGGCGCAACCACCTCCGGCGTTATCTCCACCGGCTCTGGCATAGCAGGCTCTGGTGCAAGTGGCTCGGGTACAAAAGCGTTGCCCGTCAGCAAGGGGGAGTCCTGCTGCCCTGCCTGCTGCAGCCTCACATCTTCAAGCTGCCTGCTTAGCAGCTCGTTCAACTCCAGGAACTCGCGTACTTTTTCGCCCAACCGTGCATCGAGGCTCTGAAGCTGCGAATCCTGGCTAGGGCGCCACGCCTGTGCGGCCCGCTCTTCGGCCATCGCAAACTGGTAGGCCATTGTGCAGGAGACCAAGGCAACGGCTAGCAGCCCAGCAGCGGTGTATTTCTTCTTCATGGTGCGCTCCAGGTTAACGCTAGACGGAACAGGCTATTACCGAGGCCGCTGGTAATCTCACGCCGCACCACTTCATAGCCAAGGCGCTTCAGCGCCATCACGAACTGCTCTTCTGCCGCGAAGGGCGCAGCCACACTGGCACTGCGGCCCGCAACGATGATCAGCACGCCGGTGTCATCCGACACAATGCCCGCCTCAACCAACTCAATACTGGCCGGAACCGCCTCGCGTAAATGCCGAATCAGGCTGGCTGGATCAGGCGTTTGGCGAACACGCTCAGCAAGGCGTACAAAGTCGGCGCGTTCACGCTGGGAAAGCACCAGCTCATCGGCACTGCGCAGCGCGCTCCCCATCTCGGTAATGGTGCTGCCAACGCTCTGGGTCTGCGCTTGGTACAGCTCAGCCTGAAGAGCGCCTGCCTCGTGCCGCCAGTACAAGGCCCCGAACGCGCTAGACAGGCATAGTGCGACCATGCCCACCGCCACCCAGGGCAACGCCTGTTGAAAGAGGTAGTGCAACCGGCTAACGCCATCGATATCGGCCCGTTTTAAGCGCAGGCCCTCAAACAGCTGGGTGGCTGGCAACACCGGCTCAGTGACCGGGATACCACGCACCGTTAGCGCATCAATTAGCGGCTGGCTTTCGTTCGTGCGGCGCTCAACCAGCAAGCAACCGCGTTGTCGGCCAGCATCAGCGTAACGATCCAATAATGAGGTGATATACGCAGCGATACGGATATAGTCGTCCGCTCCGCGCATATAAAGACGCTGGCGGGAGGCCTGCATGGCCTGGCCGTCCTGTAACATCAGCACATCCACACTATCGTCATGGACAAATGCCAAAAGGCCACTCTCAAGACCCTGCCGTTGCGCCAATGTCAGCAGTGCTTCAAGCAGCGGGAACAGCAGTACATGGTCACTCTGCTGTTTGGCCCAGCGCCGGTAACGCATAGCTACCGCCACCGGCACAGCGGTGTAGCACACCTGGGCTAGGTCTCTCTGCCGCTCGCGGGTATGGATAATCACCCGCGCCAAACTGTCGATATCTCCGGCATCGCGCAGTCGTTTTTCCAACAGCGGCGCCAGGTTTTGGTGATGGGCAGGCAACGCCTCTACGCCGAACGGCGCTGCCTGGTAATCGGTAATGACCACTGCTGGGCCGGGCAGCGCATCAAACTGCTCCGGCGCTAGCAGCGTATCGGTGTGTGTTTGCCACACCTGCCCCGACATATCCAACAGGCACTGCAGATGGGTCATTGCACTCTCCGCGAGTAATAATCACCGGAGAGGGATAGCTGGATCGAACCTGCCTGATCCTGAGCCGGTGAGTCGATATACAGCGAACCGCTGCTATCGCTTACCAGTTTTATTGAGAATGACTTGGGCAGCATGAAGCTATCGGAGCTGGACTCAAGGCTACTCATCAATGTGTCGGCTTCACGCCGCGAGAAGCGCTTGTTGTCAACTTCAATCGACCGTACATCCCACAAAGACGTCCGCCAGCCAAGCCCATCGGCACGCTCTGCCAGCGTTCCCCACTGGTCGCGCACTGCTTGCCAGCGCACCAGCTGCGCCCGCGCGCCCGCTTCTTGGTCTACCTGGCGCTGGTTATCTGCCAACTGCCGCTGTGCCACGTCTGCCGCCGCTTTATAGCTAAATGCCGTTTTCACTAAATAGGGCAATGCAAGGCTACCCACCAGAAGCACCCCAATACATACATAACCCCGAGCGGCCTTACACCCCTCAGAAAGCAGTGACACCATCATTGATCCATGACCCAGTGCGCGGTAACCAACACAACGCGCTCTTCTCCACTGGACGCCCCTTCACCGAAGGCACTAGGGTTTGAGTCTGCGTTGGTGTAACTGTTATTGGCCTCCCACTCATAGCCTGGAATATGGCGGCTTCGCTCTAACACATTGGTATTTGCGTTCTGCTGGCGGAAACGGCCTTCGTAGGCATCAGGCTTACCATCCACCATATGGTCCAGCTTGCGGGCCAGATCAGGGGTTAGCCCACGGATCACCATCACGTTGCCCGCGCCACTAATCGTTCCTTCCGGGTTCCACTGAAAGCAGATTTGCAGCTCTGCAGGATTACCATTGGTGTCTGTATAGGCGTAGCGGTCCTCCGACCCTTCAGCCCGCCCCGGCGGCATTCGAATACCGACGCGATCAAACAGCTGATGCAAATCCAGGTCAGACAACGGCCGGTCGCCGCCGCCAACGGTATTGGCGGGATACCCAGCACCGTGGCACAACCGGCGGCCCGTGTTACGGTAGTTGGCTGGAATACCCGCCACCCCACTGCCCATGTGGTCAAACTCCGCTTCATAGCCGTTTACCATCAGCGTCGGCGCCACTTGGTTATCGCCAAGCACAACGCCAGTACGCTGATAGTAAAGGTCGTAGTTCTGCTTCCACGGCATTAAAAACTTATTCTGGATACGGTTGTATTCCGCCTCACGGAGAACATCACGGCCAATGCTCACCCCGCCCAACATAAGACCAATGACCGCCATCACCACAACAATTTCCATCAGGCTGAACCCGCTCTGGCGAGCCCCTACGGAACTTCCCCCTGCCGACCTCATCGCCATCCCCCGACTCACTGGTTCATCTTATAGGTGGCGACGACCGTGATGACTTGGTCTTCATCAAGGTTCTCGTCGGTATTTGTTGCAGAGCCAGTGCTCCCTTCATAGGCCTGAGTATTGTTGGCAGCCCACTCAATGCCAGGCGCGCCATCAGAGGTATTAGAGACACCATATTGGCGGAAGAGCCCTTCACGAGCATCAGCCTGACCATCGATCATCTGATCCAGTGCCCGCGCCAAGTCTGGGGTCAGCCCGGCAATCACCATCACATTGCCGGAGCTGTCACCGGAACTGGCAGCACTGTATGGCTTATTCCACTGGAAGCACACCTGAAGCTCTTGAGGGTTGCCGTTGGTATCCAGATAGGCGTAGCGGTCTTCAAAACCCTCTGCCCGGCCCGGTGGCATACGCACGCCGTGGCGATCCATCTCATTGTGAAGCTCCACTGCTGAGTCCGCATCACGAGTCATGTTCGGCGCTTTGCCGCCTTGGCAAATGGCGTCAGGTGCCGTCACACTAGACATGTTTTGACCGGAAATTAGCTCGCCAGCCTCAACATCAGTATTGTAGGTAGCACCATTCACCATCAGCCGCGGCTGCGTTTGGCTATCGCCAATCACCACCCCAGCGCGCAGGTAGTGGGAGTTATAGGCACTGGCCCATTGGTCAACAAACTTCTGTTTAATCTTGGTGTATTCAGCGTTTCGCTGAACATCCTTACCAATCGAGACCGCGCCGAGGATTAGCCCGATCACAACCAGGACGAGTGAGACTTCCACCAGGGTAAAACCCTGCTGGCGGTGCGAAGAGGCATGTTTGACTGCACGCATGTTTTGTTCCATTCATGAGTGTTCTGAGTATCGGGCTAAGCGCAGGCTGGATAACTGCGTAAGCGGAACCAACTGTAACGATACTTACATAGCCCTTTAGTGCTATGTCAGTCTCTAAGACTCTCAAAAATCTCAATTTTTTCATGCATGCTGATAGCACTAAGCCGCTGAAAAATAACTTTTCAGCGGCCATGAAACAATTCACTTACCGAAAATTACCTAAGCCAGAAAGCTGATGTTCTGACTGAATGGCGTCTAACCGCGAGCACAAGGCCGCGTTGCTGCACTCGAATAGGCAGTACGACGATAACTCCCCCATAGCACCGCTAACCAAAACGCATAGAAAGTAGCGCCGCTGTTATGGGCCAAAAAAGTTTGCGATAAACCGAAATCAATAAATGCGACCGGTAACAGCGTGCCCGCTACCGCCAATGAGCGAGTGGGCAAATCAGGGTGCGATAAGCCAGGGGCAAACACTCTCATCGGGATCATATAAAGCATGAGCAGCACGGCCAGCCCCACCAGCCCTCGTTTAGCAAAGGCATCGATAAACTCGTTATGGGCATGGCCAAACTCAGCCGCCACGGGGGAGATAGCACCCTGCTCGCCTAGCTCCCCCAAAGCCTCACGATAGCCAGCCTCGCCCCAGCCCAGCAGTGGCCGCTCGGCAATTAACTGAGCAGCCCCGCGCCACATCTCAAAACGCAAGCCCAGCGATGTATCAGTTTCAGTACCGGATACATAGTGGCTAATATCGCTAACGGCAGCTTCAACCCGCTGCTGAACTCCCGTTTGCGGCAGCAAATAGACTGTTGCAACTAAGGCAAGCGCCGCCCCTACCGCTCCTGCTTTTATTGCCACCGGTAACTGGCGGCCATAACCACGGTAGAGCACATACGCCACCACCGGCAGCCCCACCCAGCCGCCACGGCTGCCGGACATTACCGAGCCCAGCATCCCTATCAAAGCTCCTAGCAGTAGCAAGGCAACCCACGCATGACGTTGGCGCTGAACCACCGCCCAGCCCAAGCCTGCAAAGCACAGCACGCCCATTAGCATGCTTAAATTGCCAAACTGGATCGCGTGCAGAAAGCCACTCGCCCGCGCAACGCCCTCTACGAGCTTCAACCACAGCGCCAAACTTCCGGCGCCAATAGCGCCTAGCGCTACCCCACCCCATAGCCAGCTTAAACGCGGCGGGTAGCGCAGTATCAGCAGCAGCACCGGGATGGCCAATAAAAAGCGCAGCGGCCTATCAAAACCACGAGAACCAAGCTCAACCGCCGACATAACGCCCACCACCAGGCCGTAGGCCACTAACGCTACGATGATCCAGCGGTCTTGGGGGAGCAGCACAAAGGAGGAGCACTTAAAGCGCTTAAATAGCAGGGCAGCGCTCGCCAGCAGGAGTAGCACGGGGCCAATGGAGTAACCAGAAGGTACCACCAGCGCCAGCGCGCCCATCAAAAACACAGCGAGACTGGTAACGTGAGACAACGGCTCAGAACGGGGAACATTGGGGCTTAACATACAGGTCACTAACCTAACCAGCGTCATAAAGCCGCTGATAGTAGCATAGCCCCAACCTAGCTACTCTGGCTGATTCACCGGTAACGTTACCTTCAGCGTCTTACCGTGTTTAGCGGCTAACGATTCAAGCGCCACTTTTAACGCCCTTCTGGCCTCGGCACCCCCGTGTACCAAATGGATGCTACGCGGCCAGTGGCGCATCTGCTTAACAAAGCCCAGTAATCCCGCTTGATCCGCGTGGGCAGAGTAGCCACTGATGGTGGTCACCCCTGCTTTAATGTCATAACGCTCGCCATCCAACATCACCCAGCCGCCCTGGGGGCCATAGCGCTGAATATCCCGCCCCGGCGTGCCAGCGCCTTGGTAACCTACAAACAGCACCTGATGGCGCGCATCACCCAGCATAGCTTTTAAATAGTTCACCACCCGCCCACCGGCACACATGCCGCTAGCAGCAATCACCACCGCAGGCCGCCCGCTTTCGGCTAAATAGCGCACCGTTTGCTCATGGGTTGCGTGGCTATCCACTGTGTAGAGCGATGTAAAGCTCAGCGGATGACGGCCAGCGCGAACGCGGGTTTGCGCCTCGCTGTCCCAAAATGGCTTGAGGTCTCGGTACACCTGGGTAAAGCGCGCTGCCAGCGGCGAATCGACAATAATTTCTAACGACTTCCACAGTGACTGCTTATCCGCACGGTGAATAATACCCTCAAGCTCATATAGCAGCTCTTGGGTACGGCCAATGCTAAACGCTGGCACAATCACCGTGCCATTATTATGGAGCGCGCGCTCAATGGCCTGTTTTAGCTTAGCGGCTCTATCCAAGCGGCCTTCGTGCAAGCGATTGCCATAGGTAGATTCCAACACCAGCACATCCGCTTTAGCTGGGGCTTTTGGTGCTGGCAGCAAGGGGGAGTTGGCAGCGCCCAAATCACCTGAAAACACCACCCGCTGCCGCCGCTTGTTGAGAGGGTCGCGCAGGGCAACCTCCACATAGCTGGAGCCTAAAATATGCCCCGCGCGCTGGAGCTTCATGTTCACATGGCAAGTAGGTGTTGATGTGACGTTATGCCATTTACCAAACGCTAATGGCACTAACTGCTGCTCCACCCGCTGCAAAAACTGCTCAATTAACCGTGCATCGCGAGTAAAGCCAATTTTTAAGGCGTCTTCGATGACCAGCGGCAGCAGCTTGGCCGATGGCTTGGAGCAGAAAATCGGCCCCGTAAACCCGGCGGCCAACAAATAAGGCAAGCGCCCAACGTGGTCGATATGCACATGGGTAATCACTAACGCATCGATAGTTTTAATATCAAAATCGATGGTTAACTGCTTAAACTCATCCTGCTCGGCATCTTCACCCTGGAAAAGGCCGCAATCAATTAACAGCGAATGGTGATCACCATAAAGGAGTTGATGACAACTACCTGTTACGCCGCTAGCGCCTCCGCGGTGAACAAGCCGAGAAAGAGGTTCTAAAGAAGCAGCTAACGACATGTTTAGCACCTTATTACCGAACAGGATACTCTTGACACCCTCCCCTCCCTCAGCTTGCGCTGCCGCCTTGCGGCGGAAAGGAAGGGGATTCCCAGGTCGTTACCTTCCTGGTTCCTGCTTCGATGTTCGTTGCCTTCAATGCCTTGGCACTGCTGGTCTTACACAAACTCCACAGGCGTACATTCCCGAGTGCCCCTCGGTATGATCTTTCAACCATCTGCACCGGCTAATAGCGCGGTGCCTGCTTGCAGAATGTTGCGGGCCGCATTCACGTCACGGTCGATGCCCTGAGTACCGCAATCTGGGCAGTCCCAGGTGCGAACATTCAGCGGTAGTGATTCCAGCACAAAGCCGCAGCTATGGCAGCGTTTTGAGCTTGGGTACCAGCGATCAATCTGGACAAACTGCCTTCCCGCCCAGGCCGCCTTGTAGTCAAGCTGGCGCACTAACTCCCCCCAGCCAACATCACTGATGGCGTTAGAGAGATGGCGGTTTTTGACCATGTTCTTCACCTGCAAACTCTCCGCTGCAATCACTTGGTTCTCGTTAACGATCTGGCGGGTGAGTTTATGCAGGTGGTCACGGCGC
>NZ_JBSXNN010000056.1:0-117713 GCF_056857635.1 Vreelandella sp. L-15
ACGGCTGTTTGCTCAAGGCCGAAGTGTTTTCTACCCCCTCTGGAGAAGAGCGCCAGACGCCGAGGCACGAATACCAGACTTGTTCACCTCCTCAGGAGGACTATGCCGATGACACGCCGGAAAATGGGGAGACCCTAGTAAATTGCTTGTTTGACAAGCGCGCAGCGATGCGTATATTTCGGCCTCGAGTCGAGCGGGAATAGCTCAGTGGTAGAGCATCGCCTTGCCAAGGCGAGGGTCGAGAGTTCGAATCTCTTTTCCCGCTCCATTTGATGACTTGTTAGGCTGGATGGCAGAGTGGTTATGCAGCGGACTGCAACTCCGTGTACGCCGGTTCGATTCCGACTCCAGCCTCCATTGTCAGTGTAGCGATTGCTGCTAAAGCGCCGATACACTGCCCGGATGGCGAAATTGGTAGACGCAAGAGACTTAAAATCTCTCGGAGGCAACTCCGTGCCGGTTCAAGTCCGGCTCCGGGCACCATGAATTGTTAGTAAGAACATGACGCTGCGAGATCTTCTGATCTACGCGGCTTTTTTGTGTTTAACGCCCACCCGATCAGTTACCTTTCACTTTTTTGCCTGCACCATCGCTAAGCGCCAGTGGTCACGCTATGATGCCATCCTCCCTGTGAAAGCGTGTTGCGCGCGGCTTTTGATAGCAAAAAGAAGGAGCGGGCCCCTATGAGCACGCCAACAACCGACCTACTTATTATCGGCGGCGGCGTCGCCGGCCTCACCCTAGCGCTAGAAGTTGCTGACCACTTGTCAGTCACGCTGGTACGTCCGGCACTGGATGATCAAGGAGCCAGCCGCTGGGCACAGGGCGGCATTGCGGCAGTGCTCTCTCCGGATGACAATCTCGACGACCATGTACGCGATACCCTCATCGCTGGCGATGGACTATGCGATGAAGACGCCGTTCGTTTTACCGTCACCCATGGTCCTGAGGCGATTCAATGGCTCATTGACAACGGTGTGCCGTTTACGCCCGACCCGGACCCAAGTGCCCGCTACCCCTACCACCTGACCCGAGAAGGTGGGCACAACGCGCGACGCATTATTCATGCCGATGACGCCACCGGTCGTGCGGTAGTTGAAACCTTGGTCAATAAAGTCTCCGCCCACCCTGGCATTACTCAGCGCAGCGACCTGACCATTCTCACCCTGCTGAGCAACGCTGAGGGCCACTGCATTGGCGCCCAAGGTGTCGATAGCGAGCAGCGCCGACAAGCGTTTTATGCCCATCACACCGTTCTCGCTACCGGCGGCGCAAGCGGGTTATACCGGCACACCACCACCCCAGCACCCAGCAGTGGCGAAGGTATGATGATGGCGGCTGAGCTGGGAGCAACGCTTGCCAATCTTGAGTTTCAGCAGTTTCACCCTACCTGCCTATTCGACCCGGATGGCCCAGCCTTTCTGATTAGCGAGGCGGTGCGCGGTGAAGGCGGCCACCTGCTTAACGAAGCTGGCCATCGTTTTATGCCCGACCTCGATCCACGTGCCGAGCTAGCGCCTAGAGATGTGGTGGCCAGAGCCATTGATGCACAGATTCAGCAAGGCACGCTGGGGCACGTCTGGCTAGATATACGCCACTTAGGAGAAGTCTCTATACGCCATCACTTCCCTACAATTTTGGCTCATTGCGCCTCGCGGGGAATGGATATTACGCGCCAACCGATCCCCGTTGTGCCCGCCGCCCATTATAGCTGTGGCGGCGTCGCTACCGACCACGCTGGCGCTACCGACGTTGCCAACCTTTATGCCATTGGCGAAACGGCCTACACCGGCCTCCACGGCGCAAACCGTATGGCTAGCAATTCGCTGCTTGAGTGTTTGGTTTATGCGCGTAGCTGCGCCCGGCATCTGCTCTCCTTGCCCTCGCCACCCAATGAGCCGCTGAATACAGGGGATGATCATCAAGCACCTATCATCCAGCCCAACATTAACGTGGAACTAGAGGCACTTAGAAAGCTCCGCTTTAAGATGCGCAGCGTCATGAGTCAATACGTATCGATAGTAAGAAGCGACCAAGGCCTTGCTACCGCCAGTGAAGCACTGGCAGAAATCAAAAAAGAATTGGAAAAGCTAGATAAAGCGATGTCGCACCCAGAAAGTATGCGACTAAGGCAAGCCATTATGCTTGCTCAACTCACTGTGCTGGCCGCCTCTCAACGCCACGAGTCTCGGGGCTTGCATTACTCTATTGACTGGCCAGAACATCAGGCCACCTCCGCCCCTTCTCAACTGACACTAGATAGTTTGCGTTTAGCAGGGCTTCCGCACTAACGTCCTGCCAAACTATCGACCAGGCCGATGGAAACATCGGCGCAGGGCGCGCTGACTGTCACCTGGGAGACTGTCTGGCCATAACCAGAGACGCTGTGATCCCATACGAAGCCCTACTAGCCAAGGCCCTAGATAGTCACAGCTAACTCCTAATGTCGGCCCCGCCTCTCCAGTGGCTAGCAACCAGCATCCCTCTATCTGGCTGCCGTTCTTGGTGAGCTGCAGCGCCCCACATGGCTGCGCACTATAGGAGCAATACACCAGCGCCATCCCAATGCTTAGCGTTAATCCCCCTAACCAATGGCCTATCGCCCAACCTGCTAATATCGCCAGCCCCAGCACCAACGCCCCGCAAAGCCCGCCTGCCAGCTTAGAGCGTGCGATAAGCAGTGTTATCGGTGGTTTCAGCATGCTCAACGATCATTTGCACAAGATGGCGCAAGTCAGGGTCTTCAGGCCACTCACGATGCATCAGCCAAACGAACAAATCTTGATCCTCTTCTTCAATCAAACGCTGATACGTCAACTGCTCCTCTTCGCTCAGCGTGTCGAAGCGTTTTTCTAAAAAGGGAATTAACAGCAGATCCAGCTCCCACATACCGCGCCGGGAGTGCCAGTAAAGCCGCTTACGAAGCACAGCGGCGGGGGAAGTATCGTCGCTCAACGTCAGCCTCTCCGAGTAGATGAAAATGAAAAGCCAGTATACCGAAGCTGTGGGGTCGCGCCAGGGCCAAGCTTCGCCTATGCTGTTAATCAGCTTCGTACTAACTTGCCTAGTACCTTGTTTTATCTGAATTGTTTTATGCGGTTATGCGCAGTATGCTGATTTCAAAGTTATCGAGGTCGCATGTGCATTACGGCCTTTAAACGCAAGGAGCCAACCGATGACCAAGTCTGAACTAATCGAACAAATTGCGATGCGTCAACCGGAGCTATCCGCCAAGGATGTCGAAACAGCGGTGCGTATTATCCTAGATGATATGACCGATGCTCTCGCCACTGGAGGACGAGTAGAGATCCGTGGTTTTGGCAGCTTTTCGCTTCATTATCGCAAGCCGCGCACGGGGCGTAATCCTAAAACCGGCGACCCGGTAGATTTAGACGGCAAATACGTACCGCACTTTAAACCGGGCAAGGAGCTGCGCGAACAAGTCGATGCGAGCCGCGCTTTAGGTTACTAAAGCGAGTTAATAGCGCCATCCGACCTTCTGCGGGATGACGTCGCGCCCAGACTCAGACACAATAGCATCATCGTGAACGTCACTGATTAGGAAACTCTCATGCGTTGGATCAAAGGGCTGATTCTGGCCGTCATTTTATTGGTAGTGATGCTGGTGGGCATTCTGTTTGCTGTGAATAACCAGCAAGCCATTGCCTTAAACCTAATTTGGGCTGAACTGCCTGCCGTATCACTCTCCGTATGGCTACTAGCCACCCTAGCG
Source organism: Vreelandella sp. L-15 (assembly GCF_056857635.1). Taxonomy (NCBI): domain Bacteria; kingdom Pseudomonadati; phylum Pseudomonadota; class Gammaproteobacteria; order Oceanospirillales; family Halomonadaceae; genus Vreelandella; species Vreelandella sp. L-15. Next base: position 3,734 of record NZ_JBSXNN010000056.1, read on the forward strand.
GTGGGCGTCATTGTCGGCATGCTGGCCATGCTGGGTGTTTATGTTCGCCTGAAAGCACGGCTTACCCGCAGTGAGCGTCACAATAAACAGCAGCGCAAAGAGCTAGACCGGTTACGCACTCAGGGGTTGAAGGAACTGGCGTAAATGCATGATGCTGTGCTGCTAGGCGTACTCTTGGCAGCCATTGCCATCGGCTTTGGCCTAGGCATCCGTTACGCCTACCGCCGCCAGCAGCACTCCCCCGCCTCGCGTACTCCCGGCTTATCACGGGAATACTTCGTCGGGCTGAACTATCTGCTGAACGAGCAGCCCGACGAAGCGATTAACACCTTTATCCATGCATTGGATGTTAATAGCGACACCATTGATACTCATATTGCCCTTGGCAAGCTTTTCCGTGCCCGCGGTGAAGCAGATAAAGCCGTTAGCATTCATCAAAACCTGCTAGCCCGCCCAGCACTCTCTACCACGACTAATGAAATCATTCAGCTTGAGCTCGCCCGCGACTTTATCGCCTTGGGTGTGCACGACCGAGCCCAGCGGCTACTGCGCAGCCTGCTAGAACACTCGGTGAACGAAGCGCTCCGTCTAGAAGCGAAGCGGCTGCTGATTGATTTACTTGAGCGAGAAAAAGAGTGGCAAGACGCGCTAGACGTTGTTCAACCGCTGATTAAGCAGCAACCCGCCATGCGCCGCCCTGCATCACACTGGCTCTGTGAACTTGCCCAACAGGAAATTGATCAATCTAGCCGCGCAATGGCGCGTAAGCACCTCAAAAAAGCGCTCCAGTTAGATGAGCGCTGTATTCGCGCCACCTTAATGCTGGCTGAATTAGAGATGGATAATGGTCACTATGCAAAAGCTATCGAGCGGCTTAATCATATACCCCAGCAGGATATCGCTCACGTACCGACCATGCTACCAGCGCTCCAGCGCGCTTATACCCGCAATAACAACTTACCCGGTCTGGAAAGCCACCTGTATAAACTACTAGGCCAAGCGCCGTATACCAGCGTCATTGTGACGCTAGGGGAACTCGTTCATCAAAGAGATGGAGTAGACAGCGCTATCGAGCGAACCGGCAAGTGGCTGAGTGAAGCACCCAGCCTAGGAGGGCTTGATTACCTAGTTGATCTCTACCTGGAAAGTGAACGGCTCGCTGGTAAAGCCACACCGGATACCCGACTCCTCTTACTAAAACACCATACCGATGCCCTGCTGAAGGGACGCCCCCGCCATCGCTGCCGCCGCTGTGGGTTTAGTAGCGACAGCCTGGCTTGGCAGTGCCCCAGCTGCCGCCGCTGGGGCACTATTAAACCAATTACCGGCGTCGAGGGCGAATAGCTATTGCCCACCTACCAGCTCGGCCTCAATAGCCGCTAATGCTGCCATAGGGTCTTCTGCTTGCGTGACCGGACGACCTACCACTAAATGCGTGCTACCCGCCTGCATTGCGTCAGCAGGCGTCATGATGCGCTGTTGATCGTTCGCCGCCGCAAAGCTAGGACGAATACCGGGCGTTACTTTTAAGAATGCGCTGCCGCACTGCGCCTCGATCTGCGCCGCCTCCTGCGCCGAGCACACCACGCCGTCTAATCCGCTTTGCTGGGCCAGGGCTGCCAAGCGCATGACGTGCTCAGCAGGGCTTGCAGTAATGCCCACATCCGCCAAGTCTTCCGCCTGCATGCTAGTCAGCACCGTGACCGCAATTAAGTGCGTAGTAAGCTGATGGTCGGATAAGCGCTTTGCCGCTGCCTCCATCATTTTGCGCCCGCCAGAGGCGTGAACGTTTACCATCCAAACACCCTGCTCTGCCGCCGCCTGAACAGCACTGGCCACGGTATTAGGAATATCGTGAAATTTAAGATCCAGGAACACATCGAAACCACGTCCATGGAGCGCTTCCAGTACGGCAGGGCCACTTCGCGTAAACAGCTCTTTACCGACTTTGAGACGGCACCGAGTAGGGTCAAGCTGGTCTGCCATGCACAGAGCTGCATCAAGCGAAGGGTAATCCAGGGCAATAATCAGTGGGGAATCGGTGGACACGCGCTTACTCCGTGTTCGTGAACGCTTAAAGGGAAATTGCGCCATTGACGCGATGGGTATTGATTAGTGTACCAGCCCCACAGAGCTTGCAGTGTAAGCGATTGGCCATTTCCCTGTAGCAAAAGGCTTACAAAAACCATCGTCGATGACTTACAGCATTCACTGTTCTAAATGCTAATTTCAACTAAGGCGGCGAATAAAGCTTCACTCCTATCGCTGCGCTCATGGCCTTTCGTGCTGAGTACGCGACTGGCTCAATGGAAAAAACAGAAGGATGTTAACGATGCAGACAACGTTTAAGCGTATCGCAGCCGCACTACTTATTAGCCTCAGCCTTGGCCTATCAGGAACAGCGATGGCTCAAGCCATTGCGCCGATTAACGTCAACAGTGCCGATGAGGAACTGCTTGCTGAGCTGCCCGGTATTGGCCCAAGCCGCGCGACAGCGATTATTGAAGAGCGCGAAGCCAACGGTGCCTTTGAAAATGCCGATGACCTGACCCGCGTGAACGGCATTGGGCCAGCCACCGTTGACCGTATGCGTGATCAAATCAAATTTGAAGAGTAAATTTAAAAAGCAACCCACCACATGCCACCGCACGGTTACACATCGGCGGTGGCGGTGCTGACAAGCCGCTTAAATTGTATCGCCGGGCACTCGCACTCGCCCTTCCATTAACACTCGTGCACTGCGGCTCATTACCGCCTGATCAATCTGCCAGCGCCCGTCTACCAGGCTGGCTTTCGCCCCAACCCGAAGTGACCCTGAAGGATGGCCAAACGTCACCGCTTCACGCTCAATGCCACCGGCCGCTAAATTCACCAACGTACCCTGAATCGCCGCTGCCGCGCCAATAGCGACCGCCGCCGTGCCCATCATGGCGTGGTGTAGCTTGCCCATCGAGAGCGCCCGCACCACTAGGTCAATATCTTCAGCATTGACGGCTTTCCCACTCGATGCCATATAGCTAGCTGCGGGGGCCACAAAGGCCACTTTGGGAGTATGCTGACGGCTGGCAGCCTCCTCCACATGGCTAATCAGCCCCATGCGGACGGCCCCGTGGGCGCGAATCGTTTCAAACATCTCCAGCGCCTTGGCATCCCCGTTAATCGCCTCTTGCAGCTCACACCCGGTGTAGCCCAGCGCCTCAGCATTGACGAACACCGTTGGAATACCGGCATTAATCAACGTTGCTTTCAGCACACCAACACCCGGCACCTCTAGGTCATCGACCACGTTACCGGTGGGAAAAATCGCGCCCTCACCATCGGCAGGGTCTATAAACGCGACGGGGATTTCTGCCGCCGGAAAGGTCACGCCATCCAGCTCGAAATCACCGGTCTCTTGCACTTCACCCTCCGCCATGGGTACTTGGGCAACAATGGTTTTCTGAATATTGACCTGCCAAATACGTACTTCTGCGATGCCGTTTTGCGGCACCTTGGCAGGGTCAACTAAACCATTGGCGATAGCGTAAGGCCCCACCGCCGCGGATAGGTTGCCGCAGTTGCCGCTCCAATCCACAAAGGGCTTATCGATGGAGACTTGGCCGAATAGGTAATCCACATCGTGATCGGGCGAGTCACTCTTCGAGAGAATCACCGTTTTGCTGGTACTGGAAGTGGCGCCCCCCATGCCATCAATTTGTTTTTCATAAGGGTCGGGGCTGCCTATCACCCGCAGCAGTAGCTTATCCCGCGCCTCACCGGGCACCTGAGCGGCGGGGGGTAGGTCGCCCAGAGTGAAAAACACCCCCTTACTGGTGCCGCCCCGCATATAGGTGGCGGGAATACCGATTTGTGCTTTATGAGCCATGACGCACCTCTTAAAAAATAGCCTGGCAACTGCCAGGCTATTCACTATCAATCACACCCTTACCATTGCGCTGAGACCACTAGGCAACGGAGGATTCCAAAAAGTCCTGGGCAAACCGCTGCAGCACGCCACCGGCTGAATAGATGGTCACTTCTTCGGCCGTATCCAATCGGCAAACCACTGGCACGCGCTCGGTGCTGCCGCTAGTGCGGTGGATAACCAGCGTGAGCATGGCGCGGGGTTCAGGCGTGCCTTCCACATCGAAGACCTCCGTGCCGTCCAACTCTAGGGTTTTCCGCGTGGTCCCTTCCTCGAACTGCAGCGGCATAACACCCATACCGATCAGGTTCGTGCGGTGAATGCGCTCGAAGCCTTCGGCGACAATGGCTTCCACCCCTGCGAGCGCGACGCCTTTGGCGGCCCAGTCACGAGACGAGCCTTGGCCATAATCCGCACCGGCGATAATGATCAGCGGCTGCTTGCGGGCCATGTAGGTCTCGATGGCTTCCCACATGCGGGTCACCTTGCCCTCCGGCTCGATCCGCGCCAGCGACCCCTGCAGCACCTTGCCCTGCTCGTCGTGGACCATTTCGTTGAACAGTTTCGGGTTCGCCAACGTTGCCCGCTGGGCGGTCAGGTGATCCCCGCGATGGGTGGCGTAGGAGTTAAAGTCCTCCTCCGGCAGGCCCATTTTGTGCAGGTACTCCCCCGCCGCGCTATCGAGCATGATGGCATTGGAAGGCGAAAGGTGGTCGGTGGTGATGTTGTCCGGCAGAATCGCCAGCGGGCGCATGCCCTTCAGCCCACGCTCTTTAGCCATGTTGCCTTCCCAGTAGGGCGGGCGGCGAATGTAGGTGCTCTGGGGCCGCCATTCGTAGAGCGGGCTTACCTGCGTACGCGCACTTTTATCCAGATCGAACATCGGGATATAGGTTTGGCGGAACTGCTCGGGCTTCACCGCCGACTTCACGATAGCATCGATTTCGCTATCGTCGGGCCAGATATCCTTGAGGGTGACCGGATTACCCTGCGTGTCATACCCCAGCACGTCTTTTTCGATATCAAAGCGAATGGTGCCCGCAATGGCATACGCCACAACCAACGGCGGTGAGGCCAAAAATGCCTGCTTGGCGTAGGGGTGAATACGCCCATCGAAGTTACGGTTGCCGGACAGCACCGCTGTGGCGTACAGGTCGCGGTCAATGATTTCCTGCTGGATGTGCGGCTCCAGCGCGCCAGACATCCCGTTACAGGTGGTACAGGCGTAGGCCACCACACCAAAGCCGAGGTTTTCCAACTCATCCATCAAGTGCGCTTCTTCTAAGTACATCTTGACGGTTTTGGAGCCAGGGGCCAGCGACGACTTCACCCACGGTTTGCGGGTCAGCCCTAACCGGTTGGCGTTGCGAGCAATCAACCCAGCCGCCACCATATTGCGCGGGTTAGACGTGTTGGTGCAGCTGGTGATGGCGGCAATAATCACCGCACCATCCGGCATTCTGCCTGCCTGCTCATCGGCCTGGGCTTTATCCAAGTCGATGGCGATACCCCGCTTTGCCAGCTCGGAAGTAGGCAGGTGGGCATGGGGGTTAGAAGGGCCAGCCAACGTGCGCTCCACGCTTGAGAGATCAAACGTCAATACCCGTTCGTAATAGGCACTCTTGAGATCATCTGCCCATAGCCCAGTATGCTTGGCATACGCTTCCACCAGCGCGACTTGCTCATCTTCACGCCCAGTGAGCTTGAGATACTCAATGGTTTGGTTATCGATGTAGAACATCGCCGCCGTAGCACCATACTCCGGCGTCATATTGGAAATCGTGGCGCGGTCGCCCACGGTCAGCGCGTCAGCGCCTTCGCCGTAGAACTCTAAGTAAGCGCCCACTACGCGCTCTTTACGCAGAAACTCGGTAATCGCCAGCACCATATCCGTGCCGGTAATCCCCGGCTGTAGTTTGCCGGTAAGCTCGACCCCGACAATATCCGGCAGGCGCATCATCGAGGCGCGGCCCAGCATCACGCTTTCCGCCTCCAGGCCACCGACACCTACGGAGATCACCCCTAGCGCATCCACCATCGGCGTATGGCTGTCGGTACCCACACATGTATCTGGATAGGCAATACGCACGCCGTGCTCATCAGGGCGGCACTGCACCACTGGGGACATCTTCTCCAGGTTGATCTGGTGCATGATGCCGTTGCCAGGAGGAATCACGTCGACGTTTTCAAACGCCAGCTTGGTCCAGTTAATAAAGTGGAAGCGGTCGTCGTTACGACGATCTTCCACTTGGCGGTTTTTCTCGAAAGCGTCCTTCTCAAAGCCCGCATGTTCGACGGCCAGCGAGTGGTCGACGATAAGCTGAGTGGGCACAACCGGGTTGACCTTGGCCGGGTCACCGCCTTTATCGGCAATGGCATCACGCAGGCCAGCTAAATCTACCAGCGCGGTTTGGCCAAGAATGTCGTGACATACCACCCGCGCCGGGTACCAGGGAAAATCTAAATCCTGCTTGCGCTCAATGAGCTGTTTTAGAGCATCAGTGAGCAGCTCCGGGTCACAGCGACGTACCAGCTGTTCGGCCAATACGCGCGAGGTGTAGGGCAGTTTGGCATAGGCACCGTGCTGGATATCCTCGACCGCTTGGCGTGCATCGAAGAACTCTACCGGCTCGCCCTCTACCAGAACGCCCGGTAGCGGCTTGCGATAATTCGTGTTCATAACGCCTCTCACTTAGTCACCACGCAACCGATCAGTCACGCGCTTCGATGGGTACCCATTCGCTCTTCTCAGGACCGATATAATCGGCGCTGGGGCGAATAATGCGGTTGTTGGCACGCTGCTCGAACACATGCGCTGCCCAGCCAGTCACCCGGGACATGACGAAAATCGGTGTAAACAGCTTGGTCGGGATATCCATGAAGTGGTAAGCGCTGGCATGGAAGAAGTCCGCATTACAGAACAGCTTCTTCTCCCGCCACATTACCTCTTCACAGCGTACCGACACCGGATAGAGCACCGTGTCGCCTACATCTTCAGCTAACTTTTTGGACCACTCTTTGATAATAGCGTTGCGCGGGTCCGACTCACGATAGATGGCGTGACCAAAGCCCATGATCTTCTCTTTACGCTCCAACATACCGAGCATTTCCCGCTCTGCTTCCTCTGGCGATGCCCAGTTCTCGATCATCGCCATGGCAGCTTCGTTGGCACCGCCATGCAAAGGGCCGCGCAGCGAGCCAATCGCGCCGGTGATACAAGAGTGCATATCGGAAAGCGTAGAAGCGCATACCCGAGCGGTGAAAGTTGAAGCATTGAACTCGTGCTCGGCATAGAGAATCAGCGAGACGTTCATCACGTGAGCATGAAGCTCAGAGGCTGGCTCGCCGCGCAGCATATGTAGGAAGTGGCCACCTACCGAGGCATCATCGGTTTCGGTATCAATACGCACGCCGTCATGGCTGAAGCGATACCAGTAGCAAATAATCGAGGGCAGCACCGCCAGCAGACGATCCGCCACATCCTGCTGCTCGTCAAAACTCTCCTCGGTTTCCAGGTTACCCAGCATGGAGGCCCCCGTACGCATCACGTCCATCGGGTGAGCGTCTTTAGGAATCTGCTCCAGCACGGTTTTCAGCGCATCAGGCAGGCCACGCAGGCCTTTTAGCTTGGCAATGTAGTGGTCAAGCTCCGCCTGGTTGGGCAGTTTGCCTTTCAACAGCAGGTAGGCGACTTCTTCAAATTTGGCTTTTTCAGCCAGCTCCTTAATATCAAAGCCGCGATAGGTGAGGCCGGAACCGGTTTTACCCACGGTACATAGGGCCGTCGCACCTGCGCTCTGCCCCCGAAGTCCTGCGCCTGCTAGCGGTTTATCAGCCATGTTATCTCTCCTGACGTACTTATTAGTTTTATAAGTGTTGTTAGTAAATTAGCGCTGTTAGCTAAAGAGCTCGCTTTCGTTAAACGTCTTTTTGCTCGGCAAACAGCGCGTCAAGCTTTTGCTCAAAGTCGTGGTAATTCAAAAAGTCGTACAGCTCATCGCGGGTCTGCATGGTGTCGACCACCTCACGTTGATGACCGTTATCTAGAATGCTCTGGTACACCTTCAACGCGGCGGCATTCATGGCCCGGAACGCCGAGAGCGGGTAGAGCACCATGCGGCAACCCACTTCACCCAGCTCCTGCTGGCTAAACAGCGGCGTCGCGCCGAACTCGGTAATGTTGGCCAAAATGGGAGCATTTACTCGCTGGCAGAATGCCTTATAGTCATCCAGCGTATGTACCGCTTCGGCAAAGATAGCGTCGGCACCTGCTTCCACGCAGGCGTTCGCCCGCTCGATGGCAGCGTCCAGCCCCTCTTTTTGGAACGCATCGGTGCGTGCGATGAGGTAGAAATCGGGGTCCAGCTTGGCATCGGCGGCGGCTTTGATGCGGTCTACCATTTCCTGCTGCGAGACAATGGCTTTGTTCGGCCGGTGGCCGCAGCGCTTTTGCGCTACTTGGTCTTCCAAGTGAACAGCCGCCACGCCTGCCCGCTGCATCTCTTTCACAGTGCGGGCAATATTAAACGCACCGCCCCACCCTGTATCGATATCCACCAGCAGCGGCAACTCAGTGGCGCCACAGATGCGGTGTGCATCTTCCACTACGTCGTTCATGGTGGTCATACCTAGATCCGGCAGGCCAAACGATGCATTCGCCACACCACCACCCGAAAGATAAATGGCTTGATGGCCTACACGCTCAGCCATCATGGCCGTATAGGCGTTGATGGTGCCTAAAATCGGCAGCGGGCGATTGGCTTCAAGCGCGGCACGAAACCGTGCCCCAGGGGTAAGCTTGGATGATGGTGTGGTAGACATGGGCGTTAGCTCCTTTAGTCGGCAGATGTTGTTGATTGTTGTTCGAGAATGGCGGCATAGCGGTCAGCGACATTGGCACGAGAAGCGCTGACATGGCGGCGCATCAATAGCTCGGCAAGCTCAGCGTCACCGGCTTCAATAGCGTCCACAATACGGTGGTGTTCTACAAATGCCCGCTGGGGGCGCGTACCGCTGGCGCTAAACTGGGTACGATAGAGGCGCACTAGGTAGTAAAGGTCATCGCAAAGCAGGTTCATCAGCATCTTGTTGTGGCTGCCTTGAACAATGCAATAATGGAAATCCAGGTCGCCTTCACGCTGGTAATAGGCTTCACCGCGCTTTAAGTCGCCCTGGCTTTCATGCACCGCCAGTACATCGCGTAAGCCCTGAATCTCCTCAGGCGACATATGCTCGGCGGCCAAGCGGGCAGCCATGCTCTCTAAGGCTTCGCGTACGTCGAAGAGCTCCAGCAGCTCTTTCATGGAGAGTTTGACCACCCGCGCGCCCACGTGGGGCACGCGTTCAATCAAGCGGTGAGCTTCCAGGCGTCGCATGGCTTCACGCAGCGGCCCACGGGAGATACCGTAGGTTTTGGATAGCCCTGGCTCGGTAATTTTACTGCCTGGCGCTAGCTCGCCGCGCACAATGGCGCTTTGCAGCTGATGAAACACGCGCTCTGCGAGCGTACGCACCTCAGGTGAGACCGGCTCGGACGAGGCTTCATCGGAAGGCGAGGAGGTTGTAGCAAGTAACGTCATGGCTTATTGTCGACAATCAAGGAATAGAGGAACTTTATCCCTCTCTATTTCCCTCGTCAACCATGCAAAATAGGCGTTTTTATACGTCTTTCGTTGCAAGCGGGTATGGACCCGGGAAGCAACTGTCAACAATCAAATAAATTAGAATAGCTCGCACCTCAAGCGTGAGAAAGTCGTCGATGGCTTCTGCTGGTGCGATGGTGGTACGACCTATAAAATATGGCGCCCTCACTGGCCTGGCGTTTGCTTCATGACAACGGCGTTGACGATTACAGCCCTGCCCTACTCTTCCGACCCTTTGGCACTGTTTGCCAAACTCAGGCAACGCCCCGGTGCGGTGTTGCTCGATAGCGGCCGTCCGAAGGCCACAACCGGGCGTTACGACATCCTTAGCAGTGACCCCCTCGCTACGCTAAAAATATCGCCAGATGGCCACACAGCGTTTGAGTCTGACACGCTGACACTCCCCCCATCGTTGATGGGCAACAGCCATGCACAGCAGCAGTGGCTTTTAGAGCAGCTACCCACAGCCAACCTCAAGAGCGAGCTCCCCTTTTTAGGTGGCCTGATGGGTTACTGGAGCTATGACCTTGGCCGCAACCATGCAGACATACCCAGCCAGCACCCGCCCGTCACCCAGTTACCTTTAGCGCGTTTAGGGCTGTTTGATTGGTGTATCACATTTGACCACGTCACCGAACAAGCGTGGCTGGTAGGCAGCGAACAGCGGCGCAAGCAGGTAATGGAGTGGTTAAACGAACCAGCAACACCTAGCCACGCCTTTCGGCTCACACAGCCGTTTATAGCCGAACTTAGCCAGGCAGAATATACCGAGCGTTTTGCGGCGGTACAGCGCTATATCCTTGCGGGGGACTGCTACCAAATCAATTTGGCCCAGCGCTTTTCGGCCCGCTATCAAGGAGACGAGTGGCAGGCATACCTTAAACTGCGTGAAGCAACGCCTACGCCCTTTTCAGGCTTTATGGCATGGGGTAGCCAAGCTGTTTTATCACTCTCTCCTGAGCGCTTTATCCAGTGCCGTGACGGCTTGGTGGAAACCCGCCCGATAAAAGGCACCCGCCCACGAGGAAGAACCCCAGAAGAGGATCGTGCCCTGTCGGACGAGCTGCTCAGCAGTACTAAAGATCGCGCGGAGAACGTGATGATTGTGGACTTGCTGCGTAATGACCTAGGGCGCGTATGCACACCTGGCTCTATTCGCGTGCCGCAGCTGTGCCAGCTTGAGAGCTATCCCAACGTGCACCACTTAGTCAGCGTGGTACAGGGCCAACTTGCTGCCCAGCACTCACCGCTTTCGCTGCTCACCGCCGCGTTTCCTGGCGGCTCGATTACCGGCGCGCCAAAAATACGGGCGATGCAGATTATTGATGAGCTGGAACCCTGCCAGCGCAGCGTTTACTGCGGCAGCCTAGGTTATATCGATGTTCGCGGCAGCATGGACACCTCCATTGCCATACGCACAATGGTGGCTGACGATGGCGCTCTCCACGTGTGGGGTGGCGGCGGGCTGGTGGCGGATTCAAAAGCAGATGAAGAGTACACCGAAACGCTGGATAAGATCCGCCACTTAATAGACGCTTTGGAATAAGCGATCAACGTTCTTACATCAAAAAGAAATATAAAAGCCTAACCAAACGGTATTGGGGAGAAGCCCCCCGCCTTTGGTAGCCTAGGGGCATTGCACACTTTTTCACTTAGGAGGCCGCATGTCCTCAACGCTTGAACAGATTAATCGCGACTTTGCCAACAACCCTCAAGAACTGATTAAGTGGGCGTTCAGCCAGGGCGAACGCCCTATCTGCACCACCAACTTCCGCCCCTTCGAAGCGGTCATTCTGCATATGGTGACGCAAGTACGCCCTGATATCCCCATTGTCTGGATGGATAGCGGTTACAACACCGAGGCGACTTACCAGTTCGCCGATGCGCTGATCCAGCGCCTCAATTTAAACATTGTCAGCTTTTTGCCAAAGCGTACTCGCGCCCACCGCGAAGCGCTGGAAGGCCCCATGCCCGGCATTGATGACCCGCGCCATGATGCCTTTACTCAAGAAGTGAAGCTTGAACCATTTGAGCGTGCACTACGCGAGATGCAACCCGATGTGTGGTTTACCGCGCTACGTGCCGAAGACACGCCCGAACGAGCTAAAATGCAGGTGGTTAGCCGCAATAGCGACGGCTTACTAAAAGTCGCCCCACTGCTGCAGTGGACCGCTAAAGATATGTACTACTACTTAGAGGCCCACGACCTACCCAACAACTTCGACTACTTTGACCCCACCAAGGTAGAAGAGAAACGCGAATGCGGGCTACACCTTCAGCACTAAGCTACCAATAAAGCTACCAATACCCAGCACGACGCCCAGGCTTCCCGCCTGGGCTTAAAATGAAATAGCACTTAATACTCAGGCAGTTCTACACCCTCAAACAGCGCTTGTTCAAAGCGCGGCCCGGCCATGAGTGCTTCGTCCACCCGGTCACGGGTTAAGTGAGGCGCAAAGCGAGCCAAGAAGTCGTACATATAGCCGCGCATAAAGGTGCCACGCCGAATGCCGATTTTAGTGGTGGAGCTGGCAAATAAATGGCTGGCATCCAGAGCCACTAGGTCACTATCTAGCACCGGATCTACGGCCATGTGAGCGACAATGCCAACGCCCATACCTAGGCGAACGTAAGTCTTGATCACATCGGCATCGGCAGCGGTTAGTACCACATTGGGTGTTAAGCCCTTCTCTTTGAATGCATCGTCTAACTGTGAACGCCCGGTAAACCCGAACACGTAAGTCACCAGCGGATGCTCGGCCAGGGCCTCAAGCGTTAGCGGGCCATCCAGCGTTGCCAGTGGGTGCTCTTTGGGCACCAGTACGCAACGGTTCCAGCGGTAGCACGGCAACAGCACTAAATCGGTAAATAGCTCTAATGACTCCGTCGCAATAGCAAAATCTGCCAGCCCTTCGCTCACCATCTGGGCAATCTGCTTAGGCGTGCCTTGCTGCATATGCAGCGCCACTTCGGGGTATTTCAGAGTAAATTCACTGATAATCGGCGGCAGCGCATAGCGAGCCTGAGTATGGGTCGTGGCAATCGCCAGGCTCCCGCGGCGCTCGTCGCTATGCTCTTGCGCCACCTGCTTGATATTTTCGGTCAGCTTAAGTACCTGGCCTGCTAGCTCGATAATCGACTGCCCAGCAGGGGTGACGCGGGTTAAATGTTTTCCACTGCGAGCAAAGATTTCAACGCCTAGCTCATCCTCCAGCAAACGAATCTGCTTTGAGATACCCGGTTGAGAGGTAAACAAACTCTGCGCCGTTGCCGAGACGTTCAGGTTGTGTCGATTGACTTCCCAGATATAGCGAAGTTGCTGTAGCTTCATATCCTCACCCTATAATCTATGCAGGAAGCACGTAAAAGCGCATCCTCACGCTGCCACTGTGTGCTTAGCCAAGCGCGCGGTTTCGTGGCTCAATTTCATGGCTCAATGAGCACATTTTTGAATAAAAAAACGCCTCGTAATTCACTTATAATATAAAAAATAGAGACTATGAACATCTATTAATTTTTTCTATTTAACGACAAATCGCATCAGGAATTTGCCAGCACCCTTCGCGCACGCTAACATCTGGCACCTTGACGCGGTGAAAATGCGCTAATATATCGCGTAATGACCGTTGCTCCACTTGAGGCAACGAAACAGCAAGAGCAACGCAAACGGGAGAAGCAAATGGCTAACAATGTTGATGTCACCAACGCCAATTTTGAGCAAGAAGTCCTCAACGCCGAACAGCCTGTCCTGCTGAAGTTCTGGGCCCCCTGGTGCGGCCCGTGTAAAGTCATGGCACCTGTTGTTGATGAAGTGGCCGCTGAGCGTGGCGATAACCTGAAAGTCGTCAGTGTGAATGTTGACGATGCACCTGAAATTGCCGCAGAACAAGGCGTCCGCGGTGTACCCACCGTCATGCTGTTTAAATCCGGCACTAAAGTCGCTTCACTGGTTGGTGCGCAATCTAAGTCGCAGTTGACCCAGTTTATCGACCAAAACGCCTAAGCTGGTAACGTTACCGCTGGCACTGCCAGCGGTATCTCTGTTCTTATTGGCATTGCCTGCCTAAGCGTCGCTTTCTTCTCGCTTCGCCCACTCACCCCGCTTCCAAGGCGGCCGACGCGCGTCTCCAGGGCGTCTCATCTGTACATTACGCTGCTTACCCGGCCCTAATAGATGGGCTATCCAGCGCGTTTGAGGGTGGCTATCCAGAGCAATCTTTAGCGTCATCGTTAGCACCACCGACAGCAGCATGCCCGCCGTGCCAAAGACCCACCCCCACACCACCAGTGAAAGAAACGCCACAAAGGTGGATAACCCCAGCGCCTGCCCCATCACTCTAGGCTCAATCAAATTGCCCAAAATAAAGTTGATGACCAAGTACGCCGATGCCAACAGCAACGCCTGCAGCACACCGCCATCCTGAGAAACCAACAGCAGCAGTACCGGCGGAATCGCAGCCAACGCCGAGCCAATATTAGGAATAAAGTTAAGCGCAAATGCCAATACGCCCCACAGCAGCGGAAACTCAACGCCCACCAGCAGGCACGAGAGCCAGACCAACACACCGGTTGCCAAACTAATCACGGTTTTAACCGCCAAGTAGCGTTTTAGCGTTAGGCTAAATTCACTAAACCGCTCCAAGCTCGGTGCCGGATTTTCAAGCGCCCGGGACACCTTATCGCGAAAATTCAGCGTCTCGAACAGCATGAAAATCACCAGCAGCGCGACGATACTGCCCTGCATAAGCAGCGAGCCAATCTCACCCAGCAGTGTGGCCACCCAGGAGCCGTTCTCCTCCATGGCAAACATCGAACTGAGCTGGTCGGGGTCGATGGCCAACCCACGAGAGGCCAGCGCATTGAGCAAATCCCAGTAGTGCTCGTAAAGCCTGGATTCAATATCAGGTAGCGCTTCAACAAAGGTACTGAAGCTATTGACCACCAACAGGCCAATCAGCGAAATAAAACCCGCCAACACCAGTAGCGTAATCAACGCCGACATCCGCCGACTCAAACCGCAGCGATGCAGCCACTGCACGGGTGAGGTGCACACCACGGCAATAAACACCGCCAGCAGTAGCGGCACCAACAGGTCCGCGCCCACTTTCATTCCCGCAATAATCACTACCAACGCGGCAAGCGCTAGTGTGGCATTGAGCGGGATACTTCGATAATCCTCATCTGACAACTTCGACATAGCCCTTTCCTTAGCGTGTTATCCATACATAATGGCTGCTTGCCTGTTATTGCACAAACCATGCAAACATTAAGGAGTCAACTGATCGCTCACTACAAGCTTTAGCAAGGCCAGGGGGTTTGTCAAAGATGGGGAAGCGGCCATTTTGCCATGATTCCGGCGTGCCCGGGCGGATTGTTGGCCGTGCGACTGCCCATATCGTCAGGGCCGATAAATATCAACCCGCCCGGCGCCTTTCGAATCCGGGCGGGTTTTTGTGTTTTCTCCAGGTTACATTTTGTCATCCATCGGAAGAATGGCAAGGAATGGCCGTTCACTGTGGGCACCCAGAACGATATTCCACTGCAGCAATACTTCCATGCCGCTGTCGCCGCCATCAACGTCAAGACGACGCGCCTGTACCTGCAATCGTGCATGGGGCGAGTAATACCAGCTGTAATGCGCCGAATAAGCCCTGGACGTCAGCGATTTATCCAGTCGCCCCTGAGTGTATTCGGCACCCGCGCCCAGATGATGCGCAGGTTTGAATTGGTAATCCACGAGTGTCCAGGCGCCGTTGGCGTTGTTGCTGACGCCAGGGGCGATTTCCCGCTGGTTGAACAGGACCTCGCCCATCCAGGAAAAACGTGCCGGGTAATCGTAGCCCCGGGCAAATTCCGGTTCGAGCAGGACGCGGAAATCCAGCGCCTGTATATCGGTTGTACCGCCCGTATCGTTCTTGCCGGTCAGGGCACTGAGACCTAACTGGTAGGCCGTGTCACTGGCCTGACGACCAAAATAGAGTTTGCCGCCAAAGGCCTTGTCACCGGACTGGCCGGCATCAAACGCCGCATCGTTGTCGGAATTGAACACGGCGCCGCTGATGCCGGCACGGTAGCCGTTGCCCAGATCGGTGAGACGACCCAGGGTGACAGCCGTCTCCCGAAGCTGTTCTTCGCCGAGAAACTCCTCCACTGGCAAGGGAAGTGAGACTTGTGGCCGTTCCGGTTCATGAACGGTGTTGAGCAATCCGAACTCGTTACGATACTTCCCTGCTTTCAGCCTGAACCCTCTTCCCAGGTCGGCGATCACTGCGGCCTCCTCGACACTTATGTCCTCATCGGACGGCCGGGTCAGGAATATCATCCCATAGAGCCAAGGATTGATCTGCGATTCCAGGGAAACCTCCACCTCACGCAGGTCAAGCACCTGGCGGTTCATATCAGCACCGAAATCCCGGGCTTCGGCGATCAGATCCATATTGGCGCCCACCCGCAGGTCCCCCACTGTAGGCAAGCGGAACAGCCCCTGCTGTTATGGATAAGCCGAGCATTACGATGGCTGCCGGCGATAACCGGTTATAGTTGCTAATCATTACGTATTCCTGAATTGATTTATCGTGCGAATCCCCGAGCAGGCACGCAGTAACCGTGCACTGCGCACTTGCTCATCAATTAAACGGGTAAACAGAGACAGATCAGAACAGGGGTGGTGCGCGGGCCAGCCAGGGGTGGATAAAAATCCGGTGGAAGTGTTGGCTGTACGGTATTTCCAGAAACAGCGCCGGAATCAGTAACGGAAGACCGGGTAATGGCGGGGATAACTGAGCATAAGGCAGGTGATTGAGCAGACATTCCTGATGCCCGACCGGGCCTCCGCCAGCACCATCGATGTCATGCATGGCAAGGTGCTGCGCGGCAAGCAGCAACAAAAGCACCAGCAACAGCCTGAACAGGCGATTGCCGTGTTCTTTTCTTGTGGCTAGCTGATTACGCACTACTTTATCGACGGGCCAATATCCTGGGGTAATTACAACATCCTTCTGCTCTTAAAATGGCCCGGATTTCTCATGGGGGACAAAAGAAAACGGCGGCAGGAGCTATAATTTCAAGCTCCTACACGCGAAACCAACACCAACCGCCGCTGCCCGGGACTATACCTGAAAAACTTCCCTTCGCTCCACCGTCCGCCGCCAGATTGAAACCGATTACTCCGGCGGCCATATCACCTCCGATGCCGAATTGCCTGGCCTTAGGAAACCCGATAGGCAACATCGCCTGACCGGTTGCTATGGGTTAATTTCTTGTGGCATTTGGGGAGCTCTGCTAGTGTCCCGTCTGGGTAATCCGTTTATTTATTATCAATAACACTCAGCTTTGCTCGCGTCACTGAAGTCATAATCGATTCTGCACTCTTGTGCCAGCGGAACGGCTTTGCCAGTTTCTCATTATGAGTTTGGATAAAGCGACGAATCGCCTTCTTAAGTTCGCCGACACTGGTAAAAATGCCACGGTACAAAGCGCGGCGTTCCAGTTGACCAAACCAGCCCTCCACGGCATTCAGCCAAGAGGCGCTGGTGGGTGTGAAGTGAAGCTTGAACCGGAAATGCTTTTCCAGCCAGGCCTTCACTTCTGGTGTTTTGTGAGTCGAGCTGTTGTCCAGAATCAGATGAAGGTCCTGCTCTTTCGGTGTTTCTCGATCAATTTGTCGCAGAAAATCGAGAAACTCTTTGGCGCGGTGGCGTTGTGTAATGCGCCCAATCACTTCGCCGTTCAGGATATTCAGGGCCGCGTATAAGCTGGTCGTCCCGTGCCTCTTGTAATCGTGGGTACGGCGCTCGATCTGGCCGGGTTTCAGTTGCAGCTTTGGTTGAGTGCGATCCAGTGCCTGGATCTGCGTTTTTTCGTCAACCGACAGCACCAGCGCGTTATTCGGCGGATTCAGGTACAGGCCAACGACATCGAAAACCTTCTCAGCAAAGTCTGGATCGTTGCTTACACATTAAGTGACAAGCATCTGCCAGAGAAAGGAAAGTTGAGCGGGGCTGCGTTATATCATAACAGTCGGCACGGGGCACGGTAGAGTTTTTCACCTCCGAGCCTCATTGCTGCCGGGATTTCCACTGGCGAAACTGTTTCCATTCCAGCCATTTCTCAAATTCCCTGTATTCTTGTGAGTCTGGGTCCATCCGCCTGAAGGCTTCGAAGCTTCTGTAGGTGTCAGAGTCCGGGGCCGCCTTCCCTCCGGCGCGTTGACTGGTCGCACAATCTGAGCAACGACCCGACAGGATAGAATATCCCTCCCGGGCGCTGTCATCGGGACTGCTGGCAAACAGGCCTGGTCCATCAGGCAGGCGGTCTTCTCCCGGCATCGGCGTCGTGTCAGCGGGTCGGACCACATTAAGTCCGCAGCCCGACAGAGCTACTACCAGCACGGGAATTATCCATAACCGCAGTTTGTGCATATTTTACTCCTGTCTGTTATTCAGGTCAGACCCGTTGGTTAAAAGGCGATCCGGATACCGGCATAGAGCTGGCTGATATCGTTGGCATCGCCCCATCCTTCAGCGGTCTTGACCGACGAAGGCAGGTCAAGCGAATACAGGTGATACGAGGAGTACAAGCGGACCGCGCTCGACCAGTCGTACACGTATGCCAGACCAATCTGGCTTCCCTTGGTTCCCTCAACAATCAGATCTTTGGTCTCGCCATAGTTGACTGCAAAGTGATGAGCGCCAGTCGAGTAGCCTACCTGACCGAATAGGTTGGTCGCATCATAGCCTTCTTGATTAGCCTGCCCCGCATTGGCCATTGCGTCGGTTTCCTCATTACCGTAGGAGACGGTAAAGTTCAGGCCACCGTCCAGCAACAAAGACGCCGAAGCACCAAGGACTTGCTTCTCTTTGAATTCCGACCCAGGGGTGAGTGGCTGTCCATCGGTGGGCGAGGTCGGAATCTCCAGATCATTAGCATCAACCCAGCTCAGCCCCGTGGCCAGTTTGGCACCCGGAAAATCTACGTGGTACCGGGCCGCCAGTTCATAGGCATTGCCGTTGTCGAGACTGGTCGACAGCACCAGACCGCCGATCGACGGGCTGTCGTAGCGGATACGCTCTTGTCGACCAACGGCATTGAAGACGCCGTTGGTTTCACCAATTCTGTAAAGTTTGTTGCCGTTATCATCGACAAAACTGATGCCGGAAGAATAAAGGGTATACCAGGCACCGCCACCGAAGTAGAGCGTTTCGGAGTAATCCATCATGTTGGCGTAGTAGCCAGCACCATCGCCTTTGCCGAAACTCACCTTACCAAAGTCACCCTCGAGATAGATGTCAATTTTCCGGGTATCCAGGTCAACGCCACCCTCACCCCCCCCGGAGGTATTGTTGCCGATATCGAACTCCGTGGATCCGTACTGAACAACTGACATTTCATAGATAAAACCGAGGTTCATGCCGTTGGCCATCATCTCATTGCCAGTGAACCGGAAACGTGAGTTGGAACCGATGCTGTCGACACTCGCGTAATCAGTCTCATTCCCGTTATCCGCGACGGTGATCGCACGATTCACCTGGCCGGACACCTTGAATTCCATGGCGTGACCCGGCGAAGATAACCCCGCCACCACCAGTGCGAGCGCTGAACTCAGTGCCGCTTTTTTATTTGCCATTAGCATCATAACCCCCCCTCATTATCATTGATTTATTACTGAACGTGTCATATTATCATTGATTTATTACTGATTTATTACTGAACGTGTCATGCGTATTACGTCCATTATCTTAAAGTGCTGTGCCCTCCTGTCCCGAAACTCAAGTGGCTTCAGGTCTTGCGTCAGCACTGGGCACAGCAACAATATTGACCACACTGATAGTAGCACAAGCCCGACGACTGAGAAGTCAATTAACATTAGACTTTAGTGCAACCGGGAGCCTCTTCAGGCACTTTCAGGAAGGCAATCAGCACCGCACGTTCAGTCCTGAATCGTGCCTTGAACTGTTCCCTGGATATCTCGGCTTCGCCCCCGTGCCACAAAATGGCTGGGCCAGATCGTCTGGTCGCTGAGGTTTGGCCGGTCAGCGACCAGACCGGTCGTGCTTTGGTGTGTGGCAGGCGGCACACCCCGTGTTGCTAACGAGTCTGGCGCCTTGCTGCACTTCCGGGTTTTCCATGGCGCGACGGGCGGGAACTGCAAGGCTGCTGGCGTAGAAGGTGATAAAGCCTGCCACTTTGTCGCTGACTTCGGGGTCGCCGCCATTAGCAAACTGGCCACAATCTTGCGTCCACTACCTCGCCAAGAACCTCGGCCGTTGTCACCGCATCCTGGAACGTGGCGTGCGCCAGATCTGCATAATGGCTAACAACGTCAGTTTTGGTCGGCGTGGATGCGGGTGCCTTATCTGCCGTTGGCTCTCTGCTGTGTTGTGCGTTGGCAGCGTCCTGATTGCCGCTGCATCCGGCCATCAAAAGCAGGGTGATTGACAGGGCCAGAGGTCGCGGACGAGTATTGACGTCATGTGCAAATCCTTTGAGGTAAATTAAATATAAATCATTATTATACGCATTAGAGATTGATGGGCGTGTATTGCATGAGTTAAACGACACAAGACTGCGGACCTGTAATAATTCATGGCTGATAGCGGCGGTTGCATTTAATATTGTGTCAGCAACAGTACTAAAAGCCCGTAAAGCGCCGCGCCCCCAATGCGGTCAATGTTCACTGTTGTTGACAGTTGGGGGAGGTCTGAGTTGTCGGGGGCGGGATGAATAGGGCAATCCGGCGCCGCAGCATTCCTTTGTGGTGGTTAGCATTAGCAGCGGCGTTAAGCCTGCTGCTCACCATTCATGATACGTTTGTCATTGCTGTCTTCGAAGGCTACATATCCTGGTGCATACCCTACTGGGACAGTTGCACCAGTATCAGCCGTACAGGGCGTTACTGGCGGTGGGAATTCTCTCCGTTATCCTCACTGCCGCAGTACCTGCCTTGTACAGTCAACTAGACAATGCCTTTGAATGGGTATTGGCGCTACTCATAAACCTTCATGCGCTCTGGGTTGCGCTGCTCTGGCGGCAAAGCTCTTTCCGGGCAAGATTGTGGACGGAGTAAGGGATCGAACCGGGTTACCATGATCACCGACATTGCGAGCAGACCACCGGCGGCTTGTTTGGCCTTCAGAAAAGCTGGCCCCGGATTGCGGGCCAGCTGATACCCTCACCCTCCGCCCAACCCGCTCCGACCTCCGAATTGCCCGTTTGAGAGAAATTCAACCTTTTCAGCCTGGTGACACTCTCTCATTATCATTAACATTGGTTATTGACTTGATTATGAGAAGTCCTTAAATTCGTATCCGCAAATGGAACGCGTTTCTATTTAGAATTTCAAATACGAATAATTGCGGAGAAACACATGTTTAAACCTTCCCGCTTATCACTGGCCGTGGCTGTCAGCCTTGCCCCGGGCGCCAGTTGGGCAGTCGGCGATGATCAGCCCCAGATGCTTGAACCCATGGAAATCATTGGCGATGCGTCTGCCGCCCAGACCTTGCCGGGGTCAGGCTACGTTGTTGGCGATCAACAGTTGAAAACCGAGGTTGAGGCCGACATCAACCAGGTACTGAAAACCGTCCCGGGCGTGTATGTACGGGAAGAGGAGGGTCTGGGCCTGCGCCCTAACATTGGCATTCGCGGTGCCACGGCCGAGCGAAGCAGCAATGTTACCCTGATGGAAGATGGCATTCTGATCGCGCCGGCCCCCTATTCTAACCCGGCCGCCTATTATTTCCCGACGTTCAAGCGCATGTCCTCGCTGGAAGTACTCAAGGGTGCCCCGCTGCTGCGCTATGGTCCGCAAACCACCGGCGGCGTGATCAACCTGATTTCCACACCCATTCCCGACGAGCAGAAGGGCTACGTCGAAGCCGTCACCAACGAGCGCGGCTCCACCGACGTTCATGCAACCTATGGCGACACGAACGGTGACTGGGGCTATCTGGTTGAAACGGTCCAGCGCTCAGCGCAAGGCTTCAAGGACATTGACCGAAGCAACCGCAACAGTGGCTTCGACATCAGTGATTATGTCGGCAAGCTACGCTGGCAGGGAGAGCGCCAGAGCGTAACCGCCAAGCTGCAGTATTCCGAGGAAACCTCCAACTCGACCTATGTCGGACTGACGGATGCGGACTTCAACCAGGACCCCAACCGGCGCTACGGGCTTTCCAGTCTCGACCAGATGGATAATACTCACTCCGGTGTCAGCCTGACTCATCAGTTCGAGTGGAGCGACAATGTAAGCAGCACCACGACTCTCTACCGCAACGACTTCAAACGCAATTGGTACAAGCTCAGTGGCGCCGGAAACATCATCGGCCAGGCAAACGCCGGCGACGCCAATGCCCAGGGTATTCTGGACGGCACAATTGACGCCAGCGGTCTGGAATACAAAAACAACGCCAGGGACTACCTGTCCCAGGGCGTGCAGACAAACTTCGATGTAAACATTGGCAACCACGAATTCGACTTCGGCGCCCGCATCCACGAAGATGAAATGGATCGCTTCCAGCCGGTGGATGTGTACGACCAGGTCAATGGCTCCCTGGTGTTCCAGAACAGCGTGGCCCCAACGGGCAGCAACAACCGCTTTGAGACCGGCGAAGCCCTGAGCTTCTGGGCACTCGACAAGTGGCAGGCGACGGACAAGCTCAATATCAACCTCGCTCTGCGCTACGAGGATGTACAGACCAGCCGCACCCAATACGCGGATCCCGGTCGCACGACCGTCGACAGCACCCGCGCCAATGACAGCGCCGAACTCCTGCCTGGCGCTTCCTTTACCTATGACCTGTCCCAAAGCTGGCAGGTTCTGGGTGGCGTGCACCGGGGTTTCTCCCCTCTCGGAGGTGGTGCCAGGGCAAACGAAGATCCGGAAACCAGCAAGAACTGGGAAGCCGGCGTCCGCTACTTTGGCAATGCGTTCTTCGCGGAAGTGATCGGCTTCTACAGCGACTTCTCCAACAAGGCTGAAAACTGTTCAGTGGGCTCGCCGTGCAGCAATGGCGCCACTTCTGGCAGTTTCGTAGCCGGCGAGGCTGAAATTGCCGGTGCGGAATTCCAGCTCCAGACCGGCACCGAGGCGGGCGAGTTCTACCTTCCGGTCAGCCTTACCTACACCTTTACCCAGGCGGAAATCAGCAAGGACAATGCTGCCTCTGGCCTGAAAAAAGGCGAGCAACTCAAAGACGTTCCGGAAAACCAGATGAGCCTGCGGGTCGGCATGGAGCACCCGAGTGGCTGGGACAACTACCTTGTGGCCACCTACGTCGATGAGATGTGTGTCAGCGCAGGATGCAACAACACCGCGACGAAACTGGACGAGACCGAATCCCTGTTCCTGGTCGACTTCATCAGCCGTTACGCGCTGACCGCCAGTGCCGATGTCTTCCTGAAAGTGGACAACCTGTTCGATGAACAGCAAATTGTCTCACGTTGGCCCGATGGCGCCATGGCGAACCTGCCGCGCACCGCTTCACTGGGGATCAGCGTTAATTTCTGATGAGTGAACGGAGATTGCTGAAAATCCGGCTTCCACTCATCGGGAGCCGGATTTTTGGATCACTCCGATAATCCTTTTTTCACACTCAGGCGCCACTTCGCCTGAGAACGTCGCGCCATTGATGATCTGGACCGCAGCGTCGCCAACCTCGGAAGAGCCAATCTGGACAACGCTAACAACCGGCTTTTCTGATCCTGATTCCTTCGTTACTGTTACAATCAACAGAGGACGAGCGAAACTTTCCCACCACGAAAAACGGCGCTTACAAATGAAAATTCTGATTGTTGAGGACAATGCGGTACTTGCCAAAAGAATATCGGACTGGCTTGCGCAGGCGCACTACACAGTCGATATCGCCAAAACCGGCAAAGAAGCGGACTCGTTGATTGAAACAAGCTCCTACCAGGCCGTTATTCTCGATATCGGACTGCCCGATGAAAATGGACTGTCTTTAATGCAAAGATGGAGAAAAAACGGGAAAAAAGAGGCCATCCTTATTCTGACCGCACGCTCCAACTGGACTGAGAGAGTAGAAGGGTTGAACGCGGGTGCCGACGATTACCTTCCCAAACCGTTTGAGTTTGATGAACTGAAAGCCCGGCTCAGTGCGATTATCCGCAGAAAGGACGGCAGAACGACAGACCAGATCAGTGTTGACGGATTCAGTCTCAACGCCACCTACCGAACGCTTACCACGCCCGACCAGAAAGAGTTCAGACTGACAGCTACGGAATTCCGCCTTTTACAGTGTTTCCTCCGTTCACCAGACAGGGTATTTTCCCAGGACGAACTGGTTGAAACCCTCTACAACATAGAAAGATGCCCCACCAGAAATGTTGTTCAGGTCTATATAGCCAGGCTCAGAAAAATAATAGGGGGCAATAAAATCAAGACTTTGCGTGGCCAGGGCTACTTCTTCGAAAAAGATCCTACTGGCTGAACGCCCGAACGAACCAGGTCAACATATGCCAGCTCCAAAGAGTATCCGAAGAACAGCCATTCAGTATGGGGCTGTTTTCAGCCTCGTCTATTTCACCCTGATATTCTTTTCACATGCCTACGTGATAAAACAACTATCGGACGAGTCCAGGAAACAACACCTGAGTAAAGAGCTGGAAAACTTTCAGGCAATCATTGAAGCCGAGTCCCCGACAACTGACGACCTCAGGAACATGATCCATCAGTTTGAAATGCTTCTGGGGCATGCCATCATCATCGAAACGGCAGGCGGGAGCGTCCTGACGAGCAACAACTTTGACCTGAGCCAAATGCAGGGCGTTGTGGATAAGCCCGAGGGTTTTATTCACATAGCGCAGGGCGCGAACACGCTTTTTGGGCTTAGACGTACGTTCACTGCTACTGGAAAGCTGGCCTCAATCACCGTTCTTGAAACCGAGGGGGCGCTCTCTGAACGACCGCTGAAGGCCCACCTGACATTGCTCGGTGCCTCGGCCGTTCTTCTGGCGATACTGCTGGCTCTGATTGGAACCACCACACATCTGACGTTAAAGCCCATCAGTAAGATAAAAGAGGACCTGAGACGGCTCCAATCCGGGAAACAAAGTCGTCTGAACCCTCACGTGCCGGAAGAGTTTCGTCCGCTGATCCGGCAGCTCAATGATTTGCTCGAGCTGTCAAACCGGCGGCTGGACCGCCACCGCCGCCTGAACTCCGACCTCTCTCACCTGGTCAAAACCTCTATTTCTGCCAATCTTGCCATTTTGTCGGATATCGATACCTTGCCTCCGTCCCGGGAGGATGTTGTGTTTATGGCCTCTAACTTGCGGGAGCTTGACAAATCCCTGAAATACCGGATGAGCAAAGCAGACATATCAGGCAGACAGATGGGACGGACGTGCATGCCGGTTGAAATCACGGCAAGTGTCATCACCGTTATGGAAAAAATCTTCCCTGACACGGTTTTTCGCCTCCACACCAACTTACCTGAAAACTTCAGCTGGCCAATGGAGCGACAGGATCTTTCAGAGCTACTTGGCAATTTACTCGAAAATGGCGGGAAGTGGTGCCAGACAACCGTCGACGTTACAATCGCCCGCACGTCATCAGGACTCTCCATAGAAGTAGCGGACGATGGCCCCGGAATTTCTCCCGAGGCGGCAGCCACTGTCATGAACAGGGGTACCAGGCTGGATGAAACGGTCGCCGGTTTTGGGCTCGGATTGTCCATCGTGTCCGAGATTGTCGAAGACAACCTCGGACAGATGAACATGGGTACCTCAAAAAACGGAGGAGCCAGCATTGTCATTCTACTGCCACTTCCGGATTAGAAAACCTCCAGAAAGGCAACCGTCGATGACGCAGCGCGGCTTCTCCCATTTTTTACCGTTGGATATCACTCACCTTGGCTCTTGAAAAGCGACCGAACAGAACCGGCAAAACAAAGAGTGTCAGGAAAGTTGCAGTCACGAGACCACCAACAATCACGCTGGCCAGTGGCTTCTGGATTTCCGCTCCCACGCCCGTCGACAACAGCATCGGTATCAAGCCGAGCGCCGAGGTTATTGCTGTCATCAAGACAGGACGTAAACGGGAGACGGCACCTTCAAACACCGCGGTATCCACGTTCAACCCATCCTGTATTCGCTGATTGATGCTTTCGACCATAACGACCCCGTTAAGCACCGCCACACCAAACAGTGTGATAAATCCAACGGAACTGGGGACTGAAAGGTACTGGCCGGAAATCCAGAGCGAAAAGACGCCACCAATGACAGCAAGCGGCACGTTGACCAGAATTAACAGTGCCTGACCAACCGAACTGAAAGCGAAGTACAGCAACAGCGCAATCAGTCCCAGAGATACAGGAACCACGATAGTCAACCGCTTCTGAGCTCGCTGCTGGTTTTCAAACTGACCACCAATATCAACCGAATAGCCGGGGGGAAGGTTCACTTCTGACGCGATGGTATCCTGAATGTCGGCAACCACACTGCCCATGTCACGACCCTGCACATTAGACTGAATGACCACACGGCGCTGAACGTCGTCGCGGCGCACCTGGGGCGGGCCGGACTCAATAGACACATCGGCCACATCACCGAGTCTCACCCAGGCTCCGGAAGGCGCCTGCAACCTGAGATCAGCAATGGCATCCCGGTCTTCCCGGAAACGTTTGGCCAGGCGCACATAGATATCGTACCGCTCATTTCCGTTGATGATCTGGCCCGCGGCGGCACCACCCAGTCCGTCCCGGACGACACTCATCACATCAGACACGGCGAGTCCGTACCGGGAGAGTGCCTGACGGTCTGGCTGAACCACCAACTGCGCTTCACCGGCAATCTGCTCCATGGCCACGTCTCGGGTCCCCTGAACAGTTCGGACCGCCGCTTCGATCTGCTGACCTTTCTCGGCCAGCACCTTGAGATCCGGGCCAAAGAGTTTGATGGCCAACTGCGCGCGGACACCTGACAACAATTCGTCAACCCGAGTTGCAATAGGCTGAGAAAAGTTAAACAGTAGCCCCGGGTGCTGTTCGAGCTTCGCCTCAAACAGGGCCTGCAATTCATAGCGATTACTGGCGCTGGTCCACTCGGCTGTTGGCTTAAGGCCGATATAGATCTCTATATTGTTAACGGGCTCCGGATCCCCGCCTATTTCCGGTCGGCCCGCCCGGGACAGGGCGTAGGTCACTTCTGGAAATTCCATCAGCATGGCTTCCAGTTTTGGCGCCACTTCAAGCGCCGTATCAAGGCTTGATGAAGGGGCCAGGGTCACCCGGAGGTTAATCGTTCCCTCTTCCAGTTCAGGAACGAACTCCGTGCCGAGTCGTGGCACAACCAGCGCCGCCAGCACAACAAGAACAGCCGCCGCGCCAACAACCACGCGGCTATGCTTCAGTGACCAGGCAAGCCCCATGCGATAGAGCTTTTCCAGGGGTTTTAGAATGAAGCTTTCCCGCTCCCGGATACCCTTACGGAACATGTATGACGCCAGCGCGGGTACAACCACCAGAGCGACGATCACAGCGGACACAATGGCCAGCATGATGCTGATCGCCATTGGCTGGAAAAGCTTGGCTTCCACACCTTCAAAGCTGAACAGAGGCATGAAAACGACCAGGATAATCGCCGTCGCGAAAAAGATCGGCCGCGCCACTTCCCGGCCCGCTTCCTGCAGTCGAAGTGCAATGCCACGATCATCGTGCGATGCATCCAGCGGATCGGGGTCGCCTTCAGCCAACTCATTCCGGTGGGCGTCATGCTCAGCATCGGGATGGGTCAGATGCTTGAAAATGTTCTCAACCATAACAACAGAGCCATCCACCAGCATGCCAATTGCCACAGCAATACCGCCCAGAGACATCAGGTTGGCCGAGAGACCGAACCAGGCCATGATCATCAGGGCAATCCCGATGGAAATCGGTATTGAAAGCAGCACCAGCGTTGTTGCCCGCAGATTCATCAGGAACAGGGCAAGCACGATCGCAATAAACACAAAAGCCAACAGAAGCGCATTGGTCACCGTCTCTACGGCCTTGGTCACCAGATCCGCCTGGTTGTAATAGGGCTCAAAACGAACCCCACTCGGAAGCGCCTGATTTATGCGATCAATGCGGGCCTCGATGCCGTCGATGGTGGCTTTTGTGTTGGCCCCCATTCGTTTGAGTACAATGCCAGAAACCACTTCACCCAGTTGTTCAACCTGACCGGCTTCATCCTTCCGGGTCATGGTTACCGCACCCTGGCGAATTTCAGTGCCCAGCGCTACCTCGGCGACATCGTTCACTGTCACTGTAATGCCATCACTGGTTTTAACGGGCACCTGACGGATCTGCTCGAGCCCCTGCTCGCCATTACCCAGCCAGCCCATACCGCGAATAACCAACTGCTCCTGCCCGCGGCCCATATACCAGCCCCCAACATTGGAGTTGTTGTTCTCCAGGGCTTCCATGACATCGTTCTGTGATAAGTCATAGGACAGCATTCGCGCCGGGTTCAGGTTAACCTGGTACTGGCGGACCTCTCCGCCAAACGACAGGATTTCCGTAACCCCTTCAGCCGGTATCAGCAACAGTTTGACCAGCCAGTCGTGCAAGCTGCGCAATTCCATTGCGTCGTACCCCGAATCCGGGTCCGCTATCAGCAAGTACTGGTAGACCTGGCCAAGACCGGACGTATTCGGCCCCATTTCAGGCACCCCGACCCCGTCCGGAATCAGCTCCCGCGCGGCCTGCAACCGCTCGAAAACCAGTTGGCGCGCGAAATAGATATCCGTGCCCTCTTTAAAGACCACGGTGACACCAGACAACCCGGTTTTGGAGATGGACCGAACCTCCTCAACATCCGGCAACGCATACATCACCGCTTCAATGGGATAGGTGATCAGCTGCTCGACTTCCTCAGCCGCAAGTCCGGGCGCCTCTGTATTAACAGCGACCTGGACGTTTGTAACGTCGGGGAAAGCATCAAGATTCAGTTTTGGTATCTGAAACGCGGCCGTGGCGATAAGCACTGCAAGCGCAATAAGAACCAACAGGCGGTTCTGAACCGCCAAGTCGACAACTCGGTTGAACATAATGACTCCCGGAATCAGTGGTTGTGCGGATCAAAGCCGCCTTTGGCAATCTCAGAGGCCACAAAAAATGCGCCCCGCAAAACGACTCGTTGGCCCGCAGCCAGGCCGGAAACCTCACGGAGCCCGCCAATTGAGCGGCCCAGTTCCACTTCCACGGGTTCATACTCGCCTTCGGCCTCTTCCACATAGACCGTCCAGTCGCCGTCCGCGCCACGCATCAATGCAGTCTCCGGCACGGCAAGCACCGGCTCGCTGGTCTTAAAACGAAAATACACATCTGCGAACATTCCTGGATGAAAACGATCTTCAGGATTGTCCAGCTCCAGCCTGACAATCCGCGTGCGGGTCACAGGATCAATGGTGTGGGCTTCCTGGGACACCGTTGCCACGCCCACACGACCCGCTGCCCTGACTTCGGCTTCCGCGCCCTTCTCTAGAACAATGTCGGAGCTTGCTGGCAGATGGGCTTCTACCCAAAGCTCACTCTCATCAGCAAGAGTCACCAGCGGCTGGCCAGCCTCAACTCTTTGTCCTTGCTCAAACTCATCGGTCAGTACTGCACCATCCACGCGAGCCCTGAGCATGTATTCACCGAGACTATCCACCCCGCTGGCCTTCAACGCACCAATGTCATCATCGTTCAGCCCGTAAGCAAGCAGAGTCGCCCTTGCTGCTTCAATGTTGGCTTTCGCTGTATTGAACCGCTGATCGCCAACCACGGAACGACCCAGCCCGCTGATTCGCTTCCATTCAGGAAAAGCTTTCCTGTAATCCGCCTGCGCCTGTGCCACCGTCTCACTGAACAGGGTTACCAGCGGCTGGCCCTTGGTTACGTGCTCACCCAGTTCCACGTGACGCCGCAGCACCACTGAGGCAACCCGGGGGGACACGTGATAGCTGGTATAGCCGTTGGTCAGCAGCTCACCGGGCGCGTAAACTTCATAGTCAACGCGCTTGCTCTCAAGGGTTGCTACTTCAATGCCGGCGAGCTCTTTCTGTTTGGCATTGATGCTTGCGGTGGCCGCTTCTTCATGGCCACCGTTCTCGTCTTCGTGGCCGTGCCCCCCTTCCTCTTCATGATCACCTTCCTCCTCATGCTCACCTTCCTCCTCATGCTCACCTTCCTCCTCATGCTCACCTTCTTCACCATGATCTTCCTTATGCTCGCCCTTCTCACCGGTGACTTCCTGATGATCGTCGCCACTGGCAGCATGATCATGACCGGCTTCCTGATGAGCATCTTCCTCTGCCTGTACAAAAGAAAGTGGGGCTGTAAGCAACGTCAATGCGAATACTGAAATCAGAGCTTTTTTCATAATGAATATCCAGTTTCCAGACTAGTATTGGAAGAGGGTGATCAGTTCGCCAGACTGGCTCAAGAGCTCAATCAGACCCAACTGCGCCTGCTTTTCCAGTTCAATACCGGTTTTCAGGCTCTCCGCGCGCTGGCCCAGCGCCTGGAGATACTCAGAGGTGGAGAGGTCGCCGACCTGCCACTGCTTCTCAAGCAAATCGGCACTTCGCTGTACACGCCCCTGGGATAGTTCTTTCCATCGACGGAGTTGCTTGTCGTATCGCTTCCAGGAAGCGCGAGCGCCTGCCAGGTCATATTGTCGTTTCCGGTAGAGCGCCTGAAACCGCGCTTCCGCCTCCAGAGCCCGTCGATTCGCAGCCCGGGTTTCAGCGCTGTAGTTATTACGGACGTTCAGAGGGATCGAGAACGTCAGGCCAACCAGGTTCTCACCGCCATCACGCCCTCCGCTCAGCCCGACCGTGGGAGATGCCGTCGCTCTGCGACTGACCACCTCGGCTTCGCTCCGCAGCACCTGCCACCTCGCGCGGGCAGCAGCAATTGACGGATGATCCAGCAAATTGTCGTTATCGACCCTGGAAGCAAGAGCCGGCCAAATGTGCCCGGGGATTCCCCCATCCTGAGGCCTCCAGTCCGGCAGACGTTCTCTAACTTGAGTTTCTGCTCGATCAACTGCGGCCTTTGCCTGGGCGAGTTCACTGAGCTGCTGAGAAAGGCTTAAAAAAAGCAACTCTGCATCGGTACTCCCCAGGTCGCCCGCCTGCTGGCGTTGCTCAACCTGCTCCAGCAAGGCATTCAGACGGTGTTGCTGGGATTCCGCAATTTCTTCGGCACGCGTCGCCGCGCGCCACTCGACAAGCGCAAACAGCGACTCGGACGTTTGTGCCAAAACCGCCTCGTTCAAATCAGCTTCAGCGGAAAGCCTGATCAGCTTTGCCTTGTCCTTTAGCGCACCCTGTTGATCAGACCAATCGATCGTTTGTGATAGCCCTGCCACAAAGTTGTTGTCACTGCCCGTTCTGTCTGCTCCAACAGACAGCTCCGGGTTATACAGCGGTTGTTCGCTTGCCTCAGCATCCTGATTCCGGGCTGCCGCCTGCTCTGTCGCCGCCATAACATCCGGATGTTTGCTTATCTGGCCAGTGAGCCAATTTGTCCAATTCACAGTCTCCGCTTGACCGAACAGAGGAATGGACAATAGTACTGAACACAACAACGCTCTGGGCGAGTGCTTGCTTGCCTTCATCGACTTTCTCCCGAAGGGGTAAATAGCCACAATTCATGGGCGCGAGGCGTCCATGACAAAGTAGGAACAGGCTAGGATAGTAAGTGAAAAGGTTAAAATGAACTTGAATTCGAAGCGTCATCCACAAAAAGCAACTGTTTTCCGTCTACTCTTTGCCAGCGAACTTTATGGCAACCTTTCCTTCCAAACAGCGATACACAATATTAGTTAGCCTACTCTGCTCATTGGCTCTCTTAGCAAGGAAGTGACCTATGAATACAGCAATGCAACACTTTAAACGCCTCCGCTACGGCATCGTGGGTAGCGCTTTGTTTGCCCTATTGACTACCCCTATGGCTTACGCCGCGCCGCCTGCTCCGCCAAGCCTTCACGTTCAGGCGCAGTCATGGGTGGAAGTTGAACCCGATAAAGCCACGCTCTCTGCACGTTTGTGGGAAAACACCCCAGCGGTTTCAACCTTAGAAGACACCGATAGCGAAGCCCTGGGCAGCGCCCGCGAGCGGCTTGAGCAGCGTGCCAGCGAGCTGATTGCCGCCATGGAAGAGATCGGCATTGAGCAACGCGCCATCAATGCAGGCTCCCTGAACGTGTATCCTGAGCATGTCGCAGGCCCGCGCAACGACAACGGCGAACAAGAGACGCTGATGCGCACCCGCTTAGAACGCCCCTTCAGCGTTGAGCTAACTAATATAGACCAATTAGGCGATGTGCTGGACGCTTTGATTGACGCTGGTGTAAATGCGTTAGATGGTGTGCAGTTTGACCTGCAGGATCGCGACGCCGCCACCGACGAAGCACTGACAAAAGCGTTAGAAAAAGCCCGCCATAAAGCCGACCTTATGGCGAGCACGCTAGATGTCACGCTTGGCCCTGTTCAACACATTGAAGAGACCCAAGCGCCGGTTTTTCAACCCCGCATGATGGCCATGCGCGCCGAAAGTGACGCTATGGGCAGCGGTTCAGCCAGCGACTACCGCCCCGGCACCATTCGCATCGATGCCGGGGTGAACGTCGAGTGGGCGCTTAGAGGGCAAGACGGTCGAGGCCGCCTAGATAGGGCTGCAGGGGAGCAGGAATAGTCACTGACCCATCGGCCTGCTGGTGATTTTCAAGCACTGCCAGCAGGCAACGCCCTACTGCCAAACCCGAACCATTGAGCGTATGCAGTAGCTGAGGCTTTTTGGAATCAGGGTGGCGGTAACGGGCTTGCATCCGACGCGCCTGGAAATCTTCGCAGTTAGACACAGAGGAGATTTCCCGGTAGGTGTTTTGGCTCGGCAGCCACACTTCCAAATCGTAGGTTTTTGCCGCGCCAAAGCCCATGTCGCCCGTACACAGCGTCACCACCCGATACGGCAACTCAAGCGCCTGCAGAATGGCTTCTGCATGGCCGCGCATCTCTTCCAGCGCTTCATAGCTCTTCTCCGGCTCCACAATTTGCACCATCTCGACTTTATCGAACTGGTGTTGACGAATCATGCCACGGGTATCGCGCCCATAAGCGCCAGCTTCCGAACGGAAACATGGAGTATGCGCCGTGAGCTTCATCGGCAGCGCAGCCAGCTCGACGATCTCATCACGCACGAAGTTGGTCAGCGGTACTTCTGAGGTGGGAATCAAGTGGTACTCCCGCTCGTCGTTCAGCTTGAACAGATCCTCGCCGAACTTGGGCAGCTGGCCCGTACCCATCAGCGAATCCCGATTCACCATGTAAGGCACATAGCACTCTTCATAGCCGTGCTGCTGGGTTTGCATATCCAGCATAAACTGCGCCAGCGCGCGATGCAGGCGAGCGATGGGCCCGCGCATCACTGCAAAGCGCGCGCCGGTTAGCTTGGCCGCCAGTTCAAAATCGAGATAGCCGGATTTCTTACCCAAATCCACATGGTCTAGCACCTCAAAGTCGAACTCACGCGGCGTGCCCCAGCGGTGCAGCTCCACGTTATCGTCTTCGTTCTTGCCTTCCGGCACGCTCTCATGGGGCAGGTTGGGAATACCGCTAATCGCGTCATCCCACTCAGCCTGTACCTCGGCCAGCTCGCGCTTAGCAGCATCCAAACGGTCACCAAGATCGCTCACCTCATCCAGCAGCGGCTGGATATCTTCGCCACTGGCTTTGGCCTTACCAATCGCTTTGGAGCGCATATTACGCTCGTTCTGCAACTGTTCGGTCTGGGTTTGCAACTCACGACGGCGCGACTCTAGCGCCTGCAGTGCCGCTTTATCGAGTTCGAAGCCCCGGCGGGCCAGTTGTTGCGCAGTTGCATCAAGATCGCCGCGCAGCAGTTTCGGATCGAGCATGAGTTATCCCTTGGCCAGAATTCAGTGAAACACGGCTCTCAAAGGCCGTGACAAAGGGGTCTATTGTAGGCAAAAGCGCGAGTTGGGGCTATGGCAGCGCACCACCATGCTGAACTTAGTCGTTGACGGGTATGCACCATGACCCTTACGCATATCCCCCCTTATTAGCCAAAAGTGATAGAGTGCCCGCCGCTTTAAAGCAAGAATCACTAACAACGGGTTATAGAAAAGGAGAAAGTTTATGCAGGAGACCGCAACGCAAGAAAAATTTGGTTGGTGGCGACGTATCGCTCTATGGCAGAAAATCCTGGCTGGTTTGGCGCTCGGGGTGTTGGCAGGCGCACTGCTCGGCGAAACAGCGAGTGTATTTAAGCCACTGGGCGACATCTTCATCAACGCCATTATGATGCTGATTGTGCCGCTGGTCTTTTCGACGCTGGTGGTGGGTATTACCTCCATGCGCGATCCACAGAAGATGGGCCGTATTGGGGCTCGCACCATTATCCTTTACTTGGTGACCACTGCCTTTGCCATCAGCATTGGCCTTGTGCTCTCTACCCTGCTGCAGCCTGGGGTGGGTGTCGGGCTAAGTTTCGACGCTGAAGTCTCGGCTAACGAAGCACCATCGCTAATGTCGATTCTCATTAATCTCGTGCCGCGCAATCCGATTGATGCCCTGGCTAATGGCAACATTATGCAGATCATTGTGTTTGCCATTGGCTTGGGCATCTCGCTAACGCTTATCGGTGAAAAAGGCGAGCCGGTGATGAAGGTCTTCGATAGCTTCGCGGAAGCCATGTATAAACTCACTGGCCTCGTGATGGCGTTTGCGCCATTCGGGGTGTTTGGTTTGATTGCCCATGTATCGGGCCAGTATGGCTTAGAAATTTTGCTCCCACTCGCCAAACTGATCGGCGTGGTCTATCTCGCCAGCATTTTACATGTGCTTGTTATCTACTCTGGCTTTATTTCTCTGATGGGACGTTTGAACCCGGTGCGCTACTTAAAAGGCAGTCTGGATGCCATCGTGGTGGCGTTTTCTTCTGCTTCCTCAGCAGGCACCCTGCCCGTCTCAATTCGCTGCGCACAGAAAAACCTGGGCGTATCGGAAGGGGTGTCCGGCTTTGTACTGCCCGTAGGCGCCACCATCAATATGGATGGCACCGCACTGTATCAAGGCGTGGTGGTGCTATTTATTGCTCAGATGACCGGCACTGATTTGAGCATGATGGATTACGGCATGATCGTAGCCACCGGCACGCTGGCCTCGATTGGTACTGCAGGCGTTCCTGGTGCAGGCCTGATTATGCTCTCCATCGTGATGGCACAAATTGGCCTACCCCTTGAAGCTATTGCCGTGGTTGCGGGTATTGACCGCATTCTGGATATGGCGCGTACCAGTGTTAACGTCGCAGGCGATCTGATGGTCACCACGCTGGTAGGTAAAAGCGAAGGCGAACTCAACGAAGAAATCTACAACACCAGCCGCTCTTAATAATCGATTAGGCTATCCCTCGCGCCCGCTGCCCTTGGTAGCGGGCGCTTTTTTATACCGAACTACAAGCTGCTAGGATGTCACTCTGACCACTGAACCAAGCGAGCCGATATGTCTTCTGCCTTTGAACACACCCTTGCCGCTATTGATGCGCTTCATGCTCAAGACCCACGGCCAACCACTCTCGCAGATGGCACTTCTCATCCACAAGAGCTTATCTATGCCCAGCGTATGAGCCGGTGGTTAGAGCGACTGCAGGAGGCGCCGAGCGAACTGTTGCGCATTGCCGTGCGCGCCCAGCACCTGCAGCGCTGGCAGCTGCCGCGAAGCGATTACCCAGAAGGCCGTATTGGCTACTTAACTTGGCGGCGGGACCAAAGTGCCCAGGCTGGTGATACCACGGCGGCACTCATGGAAGAGGCGGGCTATTCCCAAGAGGAGGCCAAACGCGTCGCCAGCATGATTCTCAAGCAAGGCTTGGGCCGAGATAGCGATGTTCAAGCCCTAGAGGACTGCGCCTGCCTAGTGTTCTTGGAAAACTACTTCGCCGATTTCTCCCGCAAGGTGGAGCACGACCACATGGTGCGCATTGTGCAAAAGACCTGGGGCAAGATGTCGCCGCAAGCGCATGCGCTAGCCCTGACGCTGCCCATGAACGACGCCTGTGCAACGCTCGTCAAAGAGGCGTTAGACAGCCACTGAGATGCCCCATCAAGATGCACCGCCGCAGTAGCTGCGGTAAAGTAGCGCTATCCCCTATCCGCTTCCAGCAGTGACGGCTCAACCTCCTATGATTGCATCCTTGGATTCTCGCACGGCCCCTTTCGAACGAATTGGCAGCCACTACGTGCGTTTTATCGAAGACCTCCGCGCGCGCGGGTTCGAAGGTGAAATAGCACCGGATTACGCCAACCGCACTGTGCTGGCGACGGATAACTCGATTTACCAGCGCCTTCCCCAGGCGGCGGTGTTTCCGAAACACGCCGAAGACTTAGAGCGCCTTGCCAAGCTCGCCTCCGAGCTGCCCCACCGGGATATCGTCCTGACCCCAAGGGGCGGCGGCACCGGCACCAACGGCCAGTCGCTGACCGATGGCATCGTGGTGGATGTCTCCCGCCATATGAACCAAATCATTGAGATTGACGTGGAAGCCCGCCGGGTGCGGGTACAGGCAGGCGTGGTCAAAGACCAGCTCAACGCCGCGCTGAAGCCCCACGGGCTGTTTTTCGCCCCCGAACTATCGACATCGAATCGCGCCACCATTGGCGGTATGATCTCTACCGATGCCAGCGGCCAGGGGAGCTGCCAGTACGGCAAAACTCGCCACCACGTGTTAGAGCTGGATACCGTCCTTCTCGGCGGCCAGCACTTGCATAGCCGCCCACTTAGCGCAGAAGAGGAGCAGCAGGCGCTGGCCCAGGAAGGCGTGTTGGGCAAGGTACACCGCACCGCCGCGACGATTATCGACCAACAGCGCGAACTGATTGAGGCAAAATTCCCACCGCTCAACCGCTGTTTGACCGGCTACGACTTGGCGCATCTGCGCGAAGAGGGCCAGCTCAACCTGAATAGCCTGCTGTGCGGTTCGGAAGGCTCCCTGGGCTTTTTAAACGAAGCCGTGCTCAACGTCTTGCCGATCCCCAAGCACTCCACGCTGGTCAACGTGCGCTACCCGAGCTTTATGGATGCCTTGCGGGATGCCAAAGCGTTGATGGCCAGCAGCGCGAAGCCAACGTCCATTGAAACCGTGGACGACACCGTGCTGCAACTAGCGATGGAAGACTTCGTTTGGGACAGCGTGGCGGAATTTTTCCCGGCGGGCAGCACGCCCATTCAGGGCATCAACCTGATCGAGTTCAACGACGATGACCCGGAACAGCTCGCAGGGCGTGTAAAAGCGTTTACCCAGCACCTGAGCCAGGATGCCACCGTGGAGCGGCTAGGCTACACCCTGGCGGAAGGCCGCTCGCAGATCCAGAAAGTCTACGCCATGCGCAAACGCTCGGTGGGCCTGCTGGGTAACGTTCAGGGGGAGAAACGTCCGCTGCCGTTCGTGGAGGACACCGCCGTTCCGCCGGAACATTTGGCCGACTTCATTACCGAGTTCCGCGCCGCGCTGGATGCACGCAAGCTCTCCTACGGCATGTTCGGCCATGTGGATGCGGGGGTGCTACACGTTCGCCCGGCGCTGGATATGAAAGACCCCGCCCAGGAAGCGTTGATTCGCGAGATTTCTGATGAAGTCGCTGCGCTCACCCAGAAGTACGGCGGGCTGCTGTGGGGCGAACACGGTAAAGGCGTGCGCTCCGAGTACGGGCCGAAGTTTTTCGGTGAGCTTTACCCCTGCCTGCAGCAGGTCAAGGCGGCCTTCGATCCGCACAACCAGCTCAACCCTGGCAAGATCGCGTCACCTTCTGAAATTACCACGCTGATTGCGAAGGAGAGTGACCCGGAACTGCTCACCGTCGATGGTGTTCCTATGCGCGGCCAGCTCGACCGCACCATTGACGAGCGGGCCTGGCAGGCCTATGACGCAGCGGTGTACTGCAACGGCAACGGCGCTTGCTACAACTACGATGTGGACGACCCCATGTGCCCCTCGTGGAAGGCCACCCGCGACCGCCGCCACTCCCCTAAAGGCCGCGCCAGCTTGATTCGTGAGTGGCTGCGCTTGCAGTCGCAAGCGGGCATCGACGTGGTGGAAGAGTCGCGCAAAAAGAAAGCCGAGCGCAGCTGGGGCTTTATTAAAAGCTTCCCCAAGCGGGTGATGAACACCGTTAGCCGCCAGCAGCACCACGACTACTCCCATGAAGTCTACGACGCCATGGCGGGCTGCTTGGCGTGTAAGTCCTGCGCGGGCCAGTGTCCGATCAAAGTCAACGTACCGCAGTTCCGCTCACAGTTTTTAGAGGTGTATCACGGCCGCTATCTGCGCCCGCTGCGGGATTACGTGATTGGCGGCACCGAATTTATGCTGCCTGCGTTAACCAAGATGGCTCCGCTGTATAACGCCGCACTTGGCCAGCGCTGGATAGAGCAACTGATGCAGAAGGGGCTCGGCATTAGCGACTCCCCCGCGCTCTCTCGCGCCAGCGTGAAAAAGCAGCTGCGCGCCTGGGGCATTGCGGAAGCCACGCCCACATCGCTTGCGCTACTCACCGAGCAGCAGCGGGCCAACAGTGTCGTGATTGTGCAAGATGCCTTCACCACCCACTTTGAAGCCAAGCTGGTGATGGATGTGGTAGAGCTGCTAGCGCGGCTGAACCTGCGCGTGTTTGTCATGCCGTTTTCCGCTAACGGCAAGCCGCTGCACGTACAGGGCTTTTTAGGTGCCTTTGAGCGCACGGCAGAGAAGCAAGCCAAACGCCTTCGCGCGCTTAGTGAGTTTGAGGTGCCCATGGTAGGCATCGACCCAGCCATGACGCTGACCTACCGCCAGGAGTACGTCAAAGCGCTGGGCGGCGATAAGGTGCCGAACGTACTGATGCTGCAGGAGTGGTTAGCGACCCGCGTCAACACCCTCGCCCCCGGCCAGCTAACGCTCAAAGACCCAGGCTTTAAGCTGCTTTCCCACTGCACCGAAAAAACCAACGCGCCGGGCAGCCCGAAAGCGTGGCAGCAGGTGTTTGCGGCGTTTGGTTTAGAGCTTGAGCTGATGGCTACCGGTTGCTGCGGCATGTCCGGTACCTACGGCCATGAGACCCGTAACGTCGCTACCTCCAAAACAATCTACGCTCAGTCGTGGCAGCCCCAGGTCGAAGCAGAGGAGAACAGCGGTAAGCTACTGGCCACCGGCTACTCCTGCCGCAGTCAGGTGAAGCGCTACTCAGCGCAAACCCTGCCCCACCCGCTGCAAGCTCTGCTGACCAGTATCAAACAGGCCAGCCGCTAACGCGGCTGGCCTGCTGGGGCTTGCTGATATCCGTGTGGGCGTTTAGAAAAACAGCCGCTTGAGGGCCAAACCAGGGTCCTCTTCGCGCATAAACGCTTCCCCCACCAAAAAGCCATTGACCTCGTGGTCACGCATTAGCTCTACGTCATCACGCGTGTGAATGCCGGATTCGGTAATCACGGTCACGCCTTCAGGGATACGCGGCAGCAGATCCAGAGTGGTATTCAGGCTGGTGTCAAAGGTGTGCAGGTTGCGGTTATTGATACCCACCAGCTTGAGGTCCAGCGCCAGAGCCCGCTCTAGCTCCTCTGCATCGTGAACTTCCACCAGCACATCCATCCCCAATGCGTTGGCCTGCTGGTGCAGGTCGCGCAGCTGAGCGTCATTGAGCGCCGCCACAATTAATAGGATGCAGTCCGCACCGATGGCGCGCGCTTCAGTGACCTGATAACCGTGGGTGATAAAGTCTTTGCGGATCACCGGCAGGTCGCAGGCATCGCGAGCGGCAATTAGGTAATCCTCGTGGCCCTGGAAGAAGTCGGCATCAGTCAGCACGGAAAGGCACGCTGCGCCGCCCTGGGCGTAGCTTTTTGCAATATCCGCTGGGTGAAACTCTTCCCGCATCACGCCTTTAGAGGGCGAGGCTTTTTTCACCTCGGCGATGACTGCCGCGTCGCCTACCGCAATACGCTGATTCAATGCATCAATAAAGCCACGGGGCGCGCTCTGCTTCTCCGCTAGCGCTAGCAGATCCGCTTCAGATACTGCTTGCTGACGCTCAGCGACTTCCTGGTCTTTACGGGCCAAAATGCGCGTTAAAATAGTCGGCGTTGCCTGGTCACTCATTGGAAGTTTTACCCTTTAAAGACGCTAGTAAAGTGCGAAAGCTCTCTGAGCTTTTCAAGCGGTAGTTTGGAGGCCTGGGCATCCTGGGCCACCATCACGCCCTCTTTCAAGCTATCGGCCACGCCCGCGCAGTAGAGCGCCGCCCCGGCGTTGAGTGCCACCATATCTGCCGCCGCTCCTTCACCGCTAAGTGCGGCTTTCACCAAACGCAGGCTATCTTCCGCGCTGGATGCTTTAAGGGTGGCGAGGCTTTGGCGCTCGATGCCCAGGGATTCCGGCGTAATGGTGTACTGGGTAATCTCGCCATCTTTTAGCTCTGCCACCAGAGTGGGCGCTGCCAGAGAGATTTCATCCAGTCCATCTTCAGAATGCACCACCATGACATGGCGGCTACCCAGCTTGCGCAATACCTCGGCCATCAGCGGCACCAGCTCCGCAGAATACACGCCCAACACTTGATTGGGCGCGCTGGCGGGGTTGGTGAGCGGGCCAAGAATATTGAACAGCGTACGCACGCCCATTTCCCGCCGTGGCCCAATGGCATAGCGCATGGCGGGGTGGTGGTTAGGTGCGAACATAAAGCCAACGCCGACCTGCTCAATACAGCGCGCCACTTGTTCAGGCTTGAGGTCGAGATAGATGCCGGCAATATCGAATAAATCAGCGCTGCCAGAAGAAGAGGAGACGCTGCGATTGCCATGTTTAGCCACATGGGCACCGCCAGCGGCGGCCACAAAACTAGACGCCGTGGACACATTAAACAGGTTCGCGCCATCGCCGCCGGTGCCGACGATATCCACCACGTTCTCGGTGTGTAGCTCGACGCGTTTCATTAAATCGCGCATCACCTGGGCGGCGGCGCTAATCTCTTCAGCGCTTTCGCCTTTCATGGCCAGCCCCACCAGCAGGCCGCCAATTTGCGCGTCGGAGGCTTCGCCGGTCATGATTTGGCGCATCAGTGCGTGCATCGCATTGAAAGAGAGGTCTTCGCGGCGCATCACCGCGTTAATTGCGTCTCGCATTTGCATGAGCAGGAAAGCCCCTAAAGCGTATGAATTTGGCGATCAGCCGCGTTGTAAAAAATTGGCCAATAACGCATGGCCCTGGCGCGTGAGTATCGACTCAGGGTGAAACTGTACCCCCTCCACATCAAGGGTACGATGACGAAAGCCCATGATCAGCCCGGGCGTTACGTCATCCTCGGCGGTCCAGGCGGTCACTTCTAGGCAGTCGGGCAGGCTCTCCTGCTCAACGACTAATGAGTGATAGCGCGTCACTTCCAACGGGTTTTCCAGCCCGCTGAACACTCCCTGCCCACGGTGTACCACGGCCGAGGTTTTACCGTGCATCACCTGGGGTGCCCGCACCACTTTGCCGCCGTACACCTGGCCGATGGCCTGATGCCCCAGGCAAACGCCCAAAATAGGCAGTTTGCCCGCAAAATGCTCGATGGCCGCTAGCGAAATGCCCGCCTCGTTGGGCGTACACGGGCCGGGCGAAATCACCAGATGGGTAGGCGCCAGGGCGTGCATTTGCTCCAGGGTAATCTCATCGTTGCGGTAGGTCACCACCTCGGCATTCAGTTCACTAAGGTA
Organism: Vreelandella sp. L-15; assembly: GCF_056857635.1. Taxonomy (NCBI): domain Bacteria; kingdom Pseudomonadati; phylum Pseudomonadota; class Gammaproteobacteria; order Oceanospirillales; family Halomonadaceae; genus Vreelandella; species Vreelandella sp. L-15. The sequence goes on from NZ_JBSXNN010000056.1 coordinate 45,012, forward strand.
CTGGACGATGTTAAACGTGAAGCTGTCGTAATTATCCAGCATCAACACCCGTTGCACTGCCTGCGCTTGCGCCATCGCCCCGCTTACTCCATCACATAAATAAAACCGCACAGGCGAGATGATACCCCAACCCAGACGCTCCTTGCAGGGGCAGCACACGCTTAGTGGGGCTGCGACACTGCTGCCCGCTCCAGTCGGCAGGCGGCGTACTTGAACTCGGGTATTTTGCCGTAGGGGTCCAGGGCTGGGTTGGTGAGCAGATTGGCGGCGGCCTCGGCGTAGGCAAACGGCACGAAGACCATCCCATCGGGGATTTTATCGTCCACTCTGGCGGTCAGCGTTATTGTGCCTCGCCGCGTGGTAATGGTGAGCTTCTCGCCCGGTACTACCCCCAGACGGTTGAGCTCGCCCGGTGAGAGGCTGGCGACCGCTTCTGGCTCTAGGGCGTCGAGCACCTGAGCACGCCGCGTCATGGAACCCGTATGCCAATGCTCTAACTGGCGACCGGTGGTCAGTACCGTCGGGTAATCATCATCCACCGGCTCGTCCGGCGGTAGCGGGCGCGTGGGGGCGAATTTCGCCAGCCCGCCAGCGCGCGGAAAGGCGTCGCTAAAGACCACGTCCTGGCCAGGGGCGTCCTCGGCTGGGCAGGGGTACGTGACGGAGTTCTCCCGCGCTAGCCGCTCCCAGCTAATGTGGTTGAACGAGTGCATTCCCTGCTGCATTTCGGCAAACACGTCTTGCGGGTGCTGATAGCGCCAGCCCAGCCCAAAGCGGTTAGCGATCTCTTGGATGATCCACCAGTCCGGCTTGGCTTCTCCTGGCAGCGGTAATGCCGCCCTGCCCAGCTGTACTTGGCGGTTAGTGTTGGTCACGGTGCCGTCTTTTTCGGGCCACGCAGAGGCAGGCAGAATCACGTCGGCGAACTGAGCGGTTTCGGTGATAAACAGATCCTGCACCACCAAATGCTCAAGCTTACCCAGCGCGGCGCGGGCGTGGGTAAGATCCGGGTCAGACATCGCTGGGTTTTCACCCACAATGTACATACCACGCACCTCGCCTGCGTGAATCGCATTCATCACTTCCACCACCGTTAGCCCAGGCTCATCGCTCAGCGGCGTGTTCCATAGCGCTTCAAACGCGGCGCGTAGCTGGCTATCGCCTACTGGCTGGTAGTCCGGCAGCACCATGGGAATCAGCCCCGCATCCGAGGCACCCTGCACGTTATTCTGGCCGCGCAGCGGGTGCAAGCCCGTGCCGGGGCGACCGGTATGGCCGCAGGCCAGTGCCAGCGAAATCAAACAGCGGGCATTGTCGGTACCGTGGGTGTGCTGAGAAATACCCATGCCCCAGAAAATCATCGCTTTCTCGGCGTTGGCGTAGCGGCGCGCCACCTCACGAATAGTGTCGGGGGCTACGCCGCACAGCGCGCTCATGGCCTCCGGTGTGCTGTGCGCCACGCTCTGCTTGAGCGCTTCAAAGCCTTCGGTGTGGGCATCGATGTAGGCTTGGTTATACAGGCCTTCCTCGATGATCACGTGGAGCAACGCGTTGAACAGCGACACGTCTGCCCCCGGTGTAAAGCGCACACTCATGCTGGCGTAAGCGTCCAGCGACTGCCCGCGAGGGTCGAGAATGATGATCTCAGTACCCCGCTTGGCTGCCTGCTTGAAGAACGTCGCCGCCACGGGGTGATTCACTGCCGGGTTGCAGCCGGTGAGGATAACCACGTCTGCTTCCAGCGCCTGCATAAACGAAGCGGTCACCGCGCCAGAGCCTAAGCACTCCATCAGCGCCGCAACGGAGCTGGCATGGCAAAGCCGCGTGCAGTGATCCACGTTATTGCTGCCAAAACCGGTACGCACCAGCTTCTGGAACAGCCACGCCTCTTCGTTAGAGCACTTGGCACTGCCAAAGCCCGCCAATGCTTTGGGGCCTTGCGCCTGCTTAATCGCCATTAGGCCACCCGCCGCGATTTCCAACGCTTCGTCCCAGTTGGCCTCACGGAAGTGGCTAAATGGATTGGCAGGGTCAAAGGTAGAGTCGAGCGCCTTAGGAATACCCGGTAAGCGTATCAGCGGCTTGGTCAGGCGTGTCGGGTGGCTCACGTAATCAAACCCAAACCGGCCTTTCACGCACAGGCGGTTCTGGTTAGCGGGGCCGTTGCGCCCTTCCACATAGGCCAGGGCATCGTCGTTAATATGGTACGTCAGCTGGCAGCCCACCCCGCAGTAGGGGCACACGGAATCCACCTGTCGCTGGCTTTGAGAATCGCCCTGACCTGCGGTATTGACCACGGTGGCGGGCATCAACGCGCCGGTAGGGCACGCCTGCACGCACTCGCCGCAGCCCACGCAGGTGCTTTGGCCCATCGAATCGGCAAAATCAAATACCACGGTGGCGGCAGCACCCCGCTGCGCCATGCCGATGACATCGTTACTCTGCACCTCGCGGCAGGCGCGCACGCACAGGTTGCAGGTAATGCAGGCGTCCAAGTTGACGTGCATCGCCGGGTGGCTGGTATCTGGCTGGCTCACCGTAGGCATAGCCGCTGCATGGCTGACGGCGACTGAGCGGCGTGCTGGCAGCCACGACTTAACGGCCGCTTCGTCGACCGCTAACTGGTCGGCTACTTCCCAGAAGTGGCTGGAGCGGTCAGGGCTTTGAGCGCGGCTGGGCTGGTCGGCCATCAGCAGTTCCAATACCGTTTCACGCGCTTGTATGGCACGGGGCGAGTGGGCGCTGCGCACCACCATGCCGGGTTTGGCCTCGCGGATACAGCTTGCAGCCAGCACTCGCTCGCCTTCCACTTCCACCATACAGGCACGGCAGTTGCCATCGGCGCGGTAGCCAGGGGCGTCTTTGAAACAGAGGTGGGGAATGCTCTCTCCAGCGCGCTTGGCCACCTGCCAAAGGGTTTCTCCGGGGTAGGCAGTGACTTCTTGATCATCCAATACAATAGTGAACGAAGCGGTCATGGTGCACTCCCTTCAGCGGCATCGCTGACGATAATCTGCTGTTGCGCGAGCGCAGGGCGGAAATCCTTGAGTAGCCCCAATACAGGATTTGGAGCCGCTTGCCCCAGGCCGCAAATCGAGGCGTCTTGCATCACCTGCGCCAGCCGTGTGAGCGCCTGTACGTCCCATTGAGGACGCTCTAGCAGGCTGAGCATTTTCTCGGTGCCTACCCGGCAAGGCGTGCACTGCCCGCAGGACTCATCGGCAAAAAAAGCCAGCAGGTTGGTGGCCACCGCCTGAAGATTGTCTTGCTCAGACAGCACGATAATCGCCGCTGACCCGATAAAACTGCCGTGCGCCTGCAGCGTGTCAAAATCCAGCGGCACATCGGCTTTGCTGGCGGGCAGAATGCCACCCGAGGCGCCGCCGGGCAGATAAGCGACCAGCTTATGCCCGTCTGCCATGCCGCCCGCATACTCCTCTATCAACTCGCGCAGCGTGATGCCTGCTGGCGCCAAGTACACGCCGGGCTTGTTCACTCGCCCGGAGACAGAAAAACTGCGCAGGCCTCGTCGACCATTGCACCCATGCCCAGCAAACCACTCAGCCCCTTTGTGCCAAATGGCAGGAATCCAATAAACGGTTTCAACGTTATTGACCAGCGTGGGGCGGCCCAACAGCCCCTGCTGGGCTACGTAAGGCGGGCGGTGGCGCGGCTTACCCGGTTTGCCCTCCAAGGATTCAATCAGCGCCGACTCCTCACCGCAGATATAAGCGCCCGCGCCCCGGCGCATGATGATGAATCCAGGCGCGACGATGCCCGCCTGCTCAAGCTCTGCAATCGCTTCATGGAGCACGCGGTGAAGGCCGGGGTATTCGTCGCGCAGATAGATATAGAGCGCCTCGGCCTCGATTGCCCAAGCGCTGACCAGCGCGCCCTCAAGAAACTGATGCGGCGCACGCTCTAAGTGATAGCGATCTTTAAACGTCCCCGGCTCGCCCTCATCAGCGTTAATCACGCAGTAGCGCGGCCCGGCGGCTTGGTGCACGGCCTGCCACTTTTTAAAGGTAGGGAAACCCGCGCCTCCCAAGCCTCGCAGGCCCGAGACTTCAAGCGCCTGCAGCACCTCATCAATGCTGACCTTACCGCTGCGGACATTGGCCAGTAACTGGTAACCGCCAGCCTGCTGATAGGCTTCAAGCCGCTGCCACAAAATCGCTTCAGGGTGAAAGTGGCCGGTATCCACCACGGCTTCGACGCCTTCTGCGGTGGCATACAGCACATGGTGATGGCCCACCTCGGCCACCGGCGCGGTATCGCAGCGGCCCATGCAGGGCGCACGGATCACCCGTACACAGTCAGGATCGACGCGAGCTTCCAACGCTTTGTGTAGCGCACTGGCCCCCGCTAATTGGCAGGAAAGAGAATCACAGACGCGAATTGTGGTATCCGGCGAGGGCGCTTGGTGGTCGTGCACCACATCGAAATGGGCATAGAACGTCGCCGTCTCGTACACCGCTGCCATGGGCAGGTTCATATAGGCTGCCAGGGCGCGCAGTTCCACAAGCGATAAGTGGCCGTGGGCATCCTGAATGGCGTGTAGATGCTCTATCAACAGGTCGCGACGCTTCAGGCTTGGCGTCTGGCGCTCATCGCCTAACAGGTCACGCAGCGCCGCCAGTGCGACAGGTGCTACATCACGCCCTTTAGGGTACCCGCGGCGGCGAGAGGACATACCATTTTGAGAGGTCATGACACGCTATCCAGAAAGCTGTTCAAAAGAGTGATTTAAAAAAACTACGCTTGTCAAAAGAAGACTAGGCTTAGGGCTAGGCGAACATAGATAGTAGCTATTTTGTCCACCATGTCGTTATTAAGCGGCATTTTTTTAAAGCATAGAGGTTAACAGGCGTGGGTGAAACCACTTCGTTTGCAGGAGTTGGCACTACGCTTTGCTCTAAAGCAAAGCGCGGCAATGGCTCTAGCAACAAAGCAGGACACTCTTTATGATTTGCCGTCATTTTAATAGGTTAGGAGCGTGGTATGGACAAGCGGACACCCTGGATAATCACGCTCTTATTAGTGGCGACATTCATCACCCCCCAGGCATTCGCAGCCACTTCGATTAAAGTGATAGCGTCATTTTCGGTCATCGAAGATTTAGTCAAGCGTGTCGCAGGCGATGATATCAGCATCACGACGATTGTACCGGTGGGCGATGATGTTCACCGCTGGGAGCTGACGCCCCCTAACGTACTTGCAGTGGAAGAGGCCGATATTGTGTTTTACAACGGCCACGGGCTAGAGCCATGGATCCGTCATGTAGAAGCGATGGCCAACGACACGCTAACGCTAATGGCTCTGGCCGAAAGCGCCAACTATGCGCCGCTGACGATTCCAGTGGGTCAGCATAAAGGCAATCCGGACCCCCATATGTGGATGGACCCAAAAGGGGCTGCCGCTTATATCGAGGTAATCACTCACACCCTAAGCGTACGCTATCCCGACAAAGCAGCCGCTTTTCAGGCTCGAGCGGTGCAAGCCAGGGAGGCGCTTGCCCTACTCGACCAGCAGATACAAGAGCGCCTGGAGGGGATTCCACAAACCAATCGTATACTCACTACCAGTGAAGCGGCTTTTGGCTATTTTGCCCACGCTTACGGCTTTGAGTATGCCGCGATTTGGGGCCTAGGCAGCGAGACACTGGGCAGCGCCCAGGCTATGGAAATCATGAGCAAACGCTTAACCGACAAACGTCCGCCCGCGCTGTTTTATGAAAGCACGACACCTTATATCCATATGGATGCCCTAGCGCGAGAGGCTGGCCTTACGCTAGCAGGCCCGCTCTATGTGGATACGCTGAGTGATAGCGATGGCCCCGCCTACAACTACCCGGCAATGCTGCGCCACAATGCCGAGCTGTTGCATGAAGCGCTGGGAGGTGCCAGGGCCGAGGAGTAGGCGCTAGCTAACCAGCTCGCGAAGCGATGCCACTATCAGATCCGGGTGGCTCTGCTCGATGGGGTCGCCGTGGTTATAGCCATATGGCAGTGCCACCGTCGTAAAGCCCGCCGCCTTACCCGCCGCGATATCATGGCGAGAGTCCCCCACCATCACGCTCGCCGAGGGGGCAATATCCAGCGTATGGGCAACATGCAGAAGCGGCAACGGGCTGGGTTTTTTCTCGGCTAGCGAGTCGCCGCCCACGGTAGACGTGAACAGCGCCAGCACACCAAAGTGGCTTAAAATAGGCGCAATGAACCGCTCGGGTTTATTGGTAATCAAGGCCAGCACAAAACCCGCCTCATGCAGCGCATGAAGCGCTTCAGACGCGTCCGGGTAGAGTTTGGTTAATGCATTGGGCGCGGCCCCGTAATGGCGCATAAACGCTTCGTAGGCGTTTTGTTGCAACGCTGCCTCCGGTGCGGCGTTGAGTGCCCAGGACAGCGCTCGCTCTACCAGTACCTGTGCGCCGTTGCCCACCCAATCGCGCACCTGATCTTCACTCGGCTGCGCCAGCCCAACTTCTTGCAGCGCCCGCTGCACGCCAACGGCCAAATCGGGCACTGAGTCGATTAACGTGCCGTCTAAATCAAAGGCGATTAACCGCTTTGCTTGCAAAATGGTATGCACGCGTGGCCTCACTTATGTGCTTAGGCTGCTAGTTGGCAACAGTGTCGATTAATTTGATCATCTTACCTACTTAGCCCTTCGTCATACACCACATAAAGTTCTATGCTGTGGCTATATTTGCCAAGGAGAGAGTAATGGCCATTCCCCGAATTGTGATTGTGGGCGGCGGCGCGGGCGGGCTAGCCCTAGCCACCCGTCTTGGACACACGCTAGGTAAAAAAAAGCGCGCTGAGATTGTCCTGCTTGACCGCAACGCCACCCACGTATGGAAGCCGCTGCTGCATGAGCTAGCCACCGGGGTGCTAAACTCCAGCATGGATGAAGTGGATTATCGCGGGCACTCCTCAGCCCACTACTACCGCTACCAGCGCGGCTCGCTCAACGGTCTTGATCGGGAACAGAAGGTCATTCACCTGGCACCTATTGAAGATGAAGATGGCGTGGAGGTACTGCCCGCCCGCCAGCTCACTTATGACTATTTAGTACTGTCACTTGGCAGTATCTCGAATGATTTTGGTACCAAGGGAGTCGCAGAGCACTGCCACTTTATTGACTCTCCCCAGCAGGCCAAAGCCTTCCAGCGGGACATGATCAATACCTTCCTGCGCTATACCGACCCCAAGCTGCGTCAGAACACCCAGCTCACCATTGGCATTGTCGGCGGCGGTGCAACGGGGGTGGAGCTTTCGGCGGAATTGTTAGACGCCTCGCGCCTGCTCAATGCCTACGGCGTCACGGCTGTTGATCACCAAACCATTAGCGTGCATTTGATTGAAGCGGCACCGCGCCTGCTCCCCGGCTTATCTGAGCGCATCAGCCAAACCGTTCAGCAAGAGCTGGAGAGCATGGGGGTCACCGTACATGTGGGCACGGCAATTCAAGAAGCTCAGGAGTATCAGCTGGTCACAGGCGACGGTGAGGTGATCGAAACCGATCTCAACGTATGGGCCGCTGGCATTAAAGCGCCGCCGTTTCTTACTGAGCTGGGCTTAAGCACCAACAAGCGCAACCAGATCAACGTCAAGCAGACACTGCAGAGCGTAGACGACCCGCATATTTTTGCAATGGGCGACTGCGCTTGCTGCCCCCAAGGCGATAATGCAACGGTGCCGCCTCGCGCTCAGGCCGCCCATCAGCAGGCCAAGCTATTGGCTAAAAACCTGGAGCATTGCCTGGAGAAGAAGCCGCTGCGCGAATTTCACTATCGCGATCACGGCTCGCTTGTATCCCTGGCCCGTTACGACGCGGTAGGTAACCTCATGCGCAGCTCCGCCTCTCGCGGGCTTTTTCTGGAGGGCTGGCTGGCGCGCCAAGCCTATGCATCGCTCTACCGCATGCATCAACTCTCTATTCACGGTGCGCCAAAAACCGGGCTTGCATGGTTGGTGGATAAATTAAACCGCTACCTCAAACCACGCATGAAACTTCACTAAAGACATGCAAAGGGCGGGAGATCTACCCTAATACCATTCAGTTAAGCATAGTTAGCGGTCATGGGAGGGAGCTTCAGCTCGCGACGGGGGCTCTGCTAAGGCGCCTAGCGGCGCCATTCGCCCGCTAAAGCGGCCTCCCACTCAGGCTTACTCAGCATAATGGGTAGGTAAACCCGATAACTATCAGCGAACCTTGGCCAGCTTCGCGCGCATCTGCTGAATCACGCTGTCGTAGCCGTGGGGGTCGCTTGCCTGGTGGGCGTTAAAGATCGCTGAACCCGCCACAAAGGTATCGGCACCGGCGGCGGCGATATCCGCGATATTGTCGACTTTCACGCCCCCATCGATTTCCAAGCGAATGGGCAAGCCCGAAGCGTCGATACGCGCCCGTGCCTCGCGCAGCTTGTCCAGCGTACCGGGGATAAACGACTGGCCGCCAAAGCCGGGGTTGACGCTCATCAGCAGCACCATATCGACCTTGTCCATTACGTAATCAAGATACGAAAGCGGCGTTGCCGGGTTAAACACCAACCCCGCCTTACAACCACCGTCACGGATCAGCTGCAACGAGCGGTCGATATGCTCGGAGGCTTCTGGGTGGAAGGTGATGTAGCTGGCACCCGCCTCAATGAAATCGCTGATCATGCGATCCACCGGTTTCACCATCAGGTGCACATCAATGGGTGCCGTCACGCCATGGTCGCGCAGCGCCTTACATACCATCGGCCCAATAGTCAGGTTCGGCACGTAATGGTTATCCATAACGTCGAAATGAACCACATCGGCGCCGGCCGCCAGCACGTTATCAACCTCCTCGCCCAGCCGCGCAAAGTTAGCGGAGAGTATCGAAGGGGCAATCAAAAAATCCTGTGCAGCGCTCATGAAGGGGTCCTCAGGTAATAAAAATAAAGGGGCCATCTTACCAGAGCCACACACGAAGCCCTATTACACGTGACGGACATGCAGCACGCTTGCCGTCAGTGCATATCCTTAAACAGATATTTCCAAATAGAATATAAAACACAATTGTAATTCCACAATCCTAGGTTTAACCTTAGCGACATCGCGACTAAATCGCCCCCAGAATTAAGGAGTCTGCAATGACGCTATCCTCTGCATTCCGTACTGGCCTTCGCCGTAGCCTACTGGCCGTTGCCGTTGGCACCGTCGTTTCTGGCATGACCTTCTCCAGCGCCGCCGTTGCTCAGGAGCGCGAGCTGCTGAACTCCTCCTATGACATCGCCCGTGAGCTATTCGCCGCGATCAACCCGGAGTTCCAGGCGTGGTGGGAAGAAGAGCATGGCGAAGAGATCGCTATCAGCCAGTCCCACGGTGGCTCCTCTGCCCAGGCGCGCGCCATTATGCAGGGCCTACGTGCGGACGTAGTGACGTTTAACCAAGTCACCGACGTTCAAGCACTAGCCGATGCAGGCTTGGTGGCTGAGGATTGGCAGGATGCGTTTGAGAACAACGCTTCGCCCTACTACTCCACCACCGCTTTCCTGGTGCGCAAAGGCAACCCGAAAGGCATCGAAAGCTGGGATGACCTCGTTAAAGAAGACGTACAAATGGTCTTCCCGAACCCGAAAACCTCCGGTAACGGCCGCTACACGTACCTGGCTGCCTGGGGCTTCGCCGAGAATGAATTCGACGGCGATGAAGAGAAGATCCAAGACTTCATGCGCACATTCCTGCGCAACGTAGCGGTGTTCGACACCGGCGGTCGCGGTGCCACAACCAGCTTTATCGAGCGCGGCATTGGCGACGTACTGATCAGCTTTGAGTCTGAAGTGAACAACATCCGCAGCGAATACGGCAGCGATGACTACGAAGTAATCGTCCCGCCGGTGAGCATTCTGGCGGAATTCCCGGTCGCGGTGGTGGGTGAAAACGCCGAACGTAACGGCAACAGCGACTTAGCCCAAAGCTACTTAGAGTACCTCTATACCGAAGACGCCCAGCGTCAGCTGGCAGGCTTTAACTACCGTGTCCATAACGACACTGTGGTAGAAGAGTTTGCCGACCAGTTCCCCGACACCGAGCTATTTGAAGTCGAAACCGTGTTCGGCAGCTGGGAAGAAGCGATGGAGAACCACTTCGAAGGCGGTGCTCTGCTTGATCAACTGCAACGTCGTTAACGGAACCCCATGAGCCAATTAGCATTTTGGCGATCCGGCAGCACGCGCGTGCTGCCGGGTTTTGGCCTATCTATGGGTATCAGCGTGCTATTTATTTCGCTGGTACTGCTACTCCCCATTACCGGACTATTTGGCCAGCTTTCTGAACTAAGCCTGGCCGAGTACTTTGCCATCATCACCGAAGGCCGCGTCGTCGCCAGCTATATGGTCACCATCGGCGCGGCAGCCGTAGCGGCGCTGGTGAATGCGGTGTTTGGCCTGCTACTGGCCTGGGTACTGGTGCGCTATGAGTTTCCTGGCAAGCGCCTGCTCGATGCCTTGATGGACCTCCCCTTCGCCCTGCCTACTGCCGTGGCTGGCATCACCCTGGCCACGCTCTATGCGGGCAATGGCTGGGTCGGCAACATCATCGAGCCCATGGGGCTTCAGGTCGCTTACACCTGGGTGGGGATTGCCCTGGCGATGGCCTTCACCAGTATTCCCTTTGTGGTGCGCACGGTGCAGCCGGTGCTGGAAGATTTGCCTGCCGAGGTGGACGAAGCCGCGATGTCCCTGGGCGCCACCGATGGCGTGGCGTTTCGCCGAGTGATTATGCCGCACCTTTGGCCCGCGCTCGTCACTGGCACCGGGCTTGCCTTCGTGCGCTCGCTGGGTGAGTTCGGGGCGATCATTTTCATTGCGGGCAACATGCCCTATGAAACCGAAATCACGGCACTGATGATCTTCGTCAAACTGCAGGAGTATGACTACGCGGGGGCGTCTGCCATTGCCTCGGTGGTGCTGTTTGTCTCGCTGGCGCTGCTGCTCGCCATCAATATCTGGCAGGGCCGCTTTGTGCGTCGTCTGCATGGAGGTAAAGGATAATGCGCCGGATTGGTGATGCGCCTTTAGTGCGGCGCTTATTAATTGGCGCAGCCCTACTGCTGTCTGCGCTATTTCTGCTGCTGCCGCTGGTGGCTATTTTTGCTCAGGCGTTCTCCCAGGGCGTCATGGTATTTTGGGAGAACGTGAGCAATGCGTTCACCCTCCACGCCATTGGCCTTACGTTGGTCATTGCGTTAATGACCATCCCCATTTGCTTGGTATTTGGCGTCGCGCTAGCGTGGCTGGTGACGCGCTTTAGCTTCCCAGGGCGGCGCATTCTGCAAACGCTGATTGATATTCCGTTTGCCGTTTCTCCTGTGGTCGCTGGCTTAATTTATCTACTGCTGTATGGCCGCAACGGCTGGATTGGCGGATGGTTAGATAGCCACGATATTCAGCTGATGTTTGCCTGGCCGGGCATTTTGATGGTCACCATCTTCGTCACCTGCCCGTTTGTGGCGCGTGAATTAATCCCGCTTATGCAGGCCCAAGGCTCACGGGAAGAAGAAGCCGCCGTAACGCTGGGCGCTTCTGGCTGGACAACGTTTTGGCGGGTCACGCTGCCCAACATTCGCTGGGCACTGCTCTACGGCATCATCCTTACCAACGCCCGCGCGGTGGGTGAATTTGGCGCGGTCTCGGTTGTCTCAGGGGCCATTCGTGGGCAAACCAATACGCTACCGCTGCACCTTGAGCAGCTCTATCAGGATTACAACGCCGTGGGTGCGTTTGCGAGCGCCGCCCTGCTGGCCCTGATTGCCCTGTTAACTCTTGCGGCCAAGGCAGGCCTTGAATGGCGCGCATCGCGCCGGGAGGCATACACATGAGTATTCGCTTACAGAATATTGCCAAGCACTTTGCCAACACCCAGGCGCTTGAACCCATCAACCTGGACATTCACGAAGGTGAATTGGTGGGCTTGCTAGGTCCTTCCGGTTCGGGCAAAACCACCCTGCTGCGTATCATTGCTGGCCTAGAGAACGCCGATAGCTCGCCGCAGCCGGGTAAAATTCTATTTGGCGACCGTGACGTGACTAATGTGCATGTGCGTGACCGCCGTATCGGCTTTGTTTTTCAGCACTACGCCCTGTTTCGTCATATGAGCGTTTATGACAACGTGGCGTTTGGCCTTACGGTGATGCCGAAAAAGCGCCGCCCCTCCAACGGTGAAATTCGGGCGCGGGTCTTCAGGCTCCTTGAGATGGTGCAGCTACAGCACTTAGCCAACCGTTTGCCTGCCCAGCTCTCGGGTGGGCAACAGCAGCGCGTATCGCTGGCTCGCGCACTTGCTGTAGAGCCTGACGTCCTGCTGCTAGACGAGCCGTTTGGCGCCCTGGATGCCAAGGTTCGCCAAGACCTTCGCCGCTGGCTGCGCCGCTTGCATGACGAACTGAACTTTACCAGCGTGTTCGTCACCCACGACCAGGAAGAAGCGCTGGAGCTTTCTGACCGTGTGGTGGTGATGAGTAACGGCCGTATCGAGCAAATCGACACGCCGGATACGCTCTACCGCGCACCGAAGAACCGCTTTGTATTTGAGTTTTTGGGTGATGTGAACCACCTAGAGGGCCGCGTTCGCGATGGCGTGCTGACCTGCGGCGATGCGCACCTCAACGTGGACTTACCCGATGGCGATGAAGAGCTGCAGCTGCGCCCCCATGAGGTGCGCCTGGCGGAAGAACCCAGCGCTGAAAGCCACCTGCCGGTGACGATTACCGCTATCTCCCCGGTCGGTGCCGAAGTACGCGTAGAGCTAGAGGCCGACTGGCTGGCAAAACCGTGGCTAGCCACCGTTCGCCACGCCGATTTCGAGCGCCTGCACATGCGCCGGGGGCAGCGCTTGTTTGCTCACCCGCGCCAGTGGCATCGCTTTAAAGAAGACGCTAAAACACCTGAGCAGCAGGCACGAGTGGCTTAGGGACTGCTAGCGCGGCAGGCTAGCACAACGCTATACTGCCGCGATTATTGCAATGCCTTGTTTCTTAACGCTTTGCTTTTTAATACCTTGTTGCGACAGGTATGTTTATCGTTTAACCACAATGATTGCGGAGAGTTTTATGCGTCGGCGTCACTTTTTACGCGCGTCTGGTGCGTTGTTAACCACCCTATTGCTGGCAGGCTGTGCAAGTCCTCAATACCTACAGCTAAACCCCACCCGTAGCGCTAACGTGCCGCAAACCGGCTCGGGTCAGCAAGTGACCGTGGTGGCCGTCGACGCCCGGCCGAGTGAAGTCATTGGTACGCGCACGGGCGGCAACATGTCGACGGCGCAGATTATAGTAAGCAGCCATGAATTGATTCCGCGCCTACAGGCCGAAGCGGAGCGTGCCGCACGCGATATGGGGTTTACCCCCACCCGCGAAGCCGCCCAAGGCCGCCCCAGCCTGACTCTGGAACTTGCCAGCTTGCACTATGGCCGTGGCGACAGCGGGCAGCCGCTAATTGATGAAGCGCGCATTGAAGGGGTTTTCCGGGCCATCGCGCAGAACCAGGGCACGACGTATACCGGGACATATACGTCACGTCGCACCCAAGGTTATGCGCTTAAACCGGGTGAAGATGCCAATACGCGGATGTTGAACGACTTGCTTAGCGATGGCCTAAACCGGGCATTCAGCGACCCAGAGCTGGGTCGGCTTCTCGCCCGTTAAGGGGATAATTAAACCCGTGGCCCGCGCCGCTCAAGCGCCCAGATGCTTTCACTTCGGCCACGGGCATCGGCGGGCAGGTGCGCTAACCGCTCTATGCGGAAATTGGGCGCCATCAGGCGCTCAATTTCCTCATCCGGCACGCTAAATGGCGGCCCGGCATCGCCATCGGCGTGGGTTAACCCCACCAGCAGCCCTTTCGCTCCCGGTGGCACCAACTGAGCCAAGTGGAAAGCGTAGCGTTCGCGGGTAGCCGGTGGCAGCGCAATCAGCGATGCACGATCGTAAAAAGCCTCCACTTCAGCCGCCTGCTGAATATGCAGGTGAAAGAAGTCACCGCACCAGAGCTCGATGTTACCCTGCCGGCACACCTCAAAGCCTGCCTGAGTATAACGAGAGATACCGCCACTACGCTGGGCCAAAAATTGCTCGATAGCCTCCGGGGCAAGCTCTATGCCCAACACCGGGTGCCCTTGGTCCGCGAGCCAGCGCATATCTAAGCTCTTCCCACATAGCGGCACCAACACCTTGGCTCCAGAGGGCACGCCTAGCGTTGGCCAATACTTCAACAGTGCCGGGTGGGTCTCCTCCAGGTGAAAGCCTATCCGTCCCTCTTGCCAACGCTGCCGCCAGGAATTCTCCATGGACATGCCCTCTTACTATCCTAAAAACCTAACTGTTTAGAACCAGCGGTCACGCTTTTTACGACGGCGCGGCAAGTGCGGCACAATCAGCCCCACCAGCAGGCCAGCGCCCGCCACACCGCCACCGTACATAAAGTAGCGCATCAGCAAGTCTTCCTCTTGAGTGTCCAGACGTGCCTGCAGCGCTCGCACCTGTTGGCGTGACTGCTCTGCCTCGTTATCCAGCTCAAGGTTCCTCGCTTCCAGGTCTGCGATGCGCTGCTCGCGAACATCAAGCGTGGCGGTCATGGAAGAGACCCGCTGCTCCCAGGTATCGTTGATACCGTCAAGCTCTTGGGTCAGCTCTTCCACCTGGGCCTGCAGCTCGGGCAATTGCTGACGAGCACTAGGCGTTTGCTGAAGCTCATTGCTCAAAACCCACACCGTATCGCCGCTATTGCTGCGCACCCGGGTGTAATCACCGCTGGTTTCCAGCACTTCCACCTGCTCGCCTGCATTGAGCGTTCCCACAATGCGATAACCATCTGTCGGCCCACTGCGCACGTAGGTACTTAGCTCATCGCTGACCCAGGCTTGGTTATCGGATTGAGCGAATGCCGCTTGGCTGCTCATGCTTAGCAGCACGCCAACTGCGGCGGCATAACAATTACTGCGAAATTTATCTACTTGCATGACGTCATGTCCTGATCATAAAAACGCGCATGGCCGACGAAGCCACCGCGCGTATCGCTCAAAGCGTTGCGCGTGTCTAAAGCGCTTACCCTTCCCCGCGGGGCGGTAACGGGAAGGGACGAGGAAACTCTGCGACGCGAGCATCACTTTTCACGGCCTTCAGGGGGCCTTCACGCTCTACCTCATCAATCCGCACAATGGCGTTAAGAGGCAGGTAACTACGCTTCACACCCTCAAAGGTTCGCTGCAGTTTTTCCGCTCCTGGATCCACCACCACTCGCGACGCATCGTCAAAGACAAACTCCTCGACTTCAATAAAGCCCCAGAGTTCGCTCTGAAAGATCTCTCTGACGTATAAATCCCAAATTTCACCCTGCTGGTGAACCACCACACGGTAGATCGGCTTGGCCGCCATCTTGGCCTAATCCTCTTGCCACTTGAAGGTAACGTTACCGCGCCTAGCCTACCATACTCCGGGGTTGCCCCTTTAGCAGACATCATCGAAAACGGCGCTTTCCTTATTTGACAGCCTCACAGGCCACTAATTAGCCGGTGGTAGCGCCTATTGTGTATGGTACCCACTGGGGCTTGATCTACTTTAAAGGTGAGGACGCGCATACCATCCGTGATCTTTTAAAACGCCAAGAGGATCTCGACTTCTATGTATAATCCCCGCTACGGCAAGGGTAAGGAGTCTATGTGACAAACCACCAAGAGGTCTCTTCACCTGAAGATGCCAAGCTCAACGAGCTAGCACGTCCGGCAACGGCGAGCGCTTTGGCGAAGCCTCTCTGCCATTTGAGCAGTTCACTTCGCGGCTCTATATCTACCACTACGCCCCTCTAGAAAGAGGCGAGCTGGCCACGGTGACCGATGAAGAACTAGAGCGCGTTAAGGGCTTTCTGCACCGTAGCTGGGGAGCCACACGCTTCCCCCTACTGAGCTGCAGGCCGACTAATGGCCCCAGTAATACGGGGCCTCCCAAACACTACAGATACGACCAAGATGATACGACTCGATCAATTACTGGTCAGCCAAGGACTGGCCAGTTCTCGTACCCGTGCCCAGCGGCTGATCAAAAACGGGCGCGTTTTTTTAAGCGACGGCACCTTGCTGAGCAAACCCTCTGAAAAATGGCCGACCAATGCCCCACTCCGCGTGGAGGAGGACCCAGAAGAGCGCTACGCCTCACGCGCAGGGCTAAAGCTAGAAGGCGTTCTACAGGCGTTAGCCATGCGCTTAGAGGATAAAGGCGTGCTGGATATTGGCCAGTCCACAGGCGGGTTTACTGACTGCGCGCTGCAATTTGGCGCACGCCATGTAGTAGGCGTGGAAGTCGGCCACGACCAGCTTGCCAGCCACTTACGCAGCGACCCACGAGTAACCTGCCTGGAAGGCCTCAATGCCCGTCATATGAGCACCTCAGAGGCACTTTTGAGCACGCTTGCCGAACGGCCGATTGATCTTGCGGTGATGGATGTATCGTTTATATCCCAGACGCTGATTCTGCCTGAGATTGCCGCCCTACTGCCGCCTAGCGGGCAGCTGCTTTCGCTGGTAAAACCACAGTTTGAGCTAGACCCCGGTGCGCTGGATAAACGCGGCGTCGTGCGCGACCCTCGTCGCTACGCAGAGGTGGAGCAAAAAATACGCACCGCCTGCGAGCAGTGCGGCCTCGTCATCAGCCACTGGCAAGAGAGCCCGATTACCGGCAGCGACGGCAATCGGGAGTTTCTTCTTCTCGCCAGCAAGCCCTAGCGGTTAGCTCAACGAAGCAGGCGGGAGGGTCGGCTTGGACTGCACTTTCACCGACTCCCCTTGCTCAGGATGCAGCCAAACATCGAGCTGTTCAAAGGCGATCTTCACTCCCGCCTCCTTGAACAGCTCGTCCACTCGGCAGTTCACCTCATCGGCGGCAAATAAGCGGTCCAGTAGGTCATTGACAAAAATACGCAGTTCGAAATTCAGGCTGTGTGGCCCATAGCTCAAGCAGAACACCTGCGGCTCCGGGTCATCCAATACGCGTGCGTTCTCATCGGCAGCCTGACGTAACAGTCTATGCACGAGTGGTAAATCCGAACCGTGGGAGACGCCGTAGGTGAGCACCACGCGGGTCACGTTATCGGAGAGCGACCAGTTGATCAGTTGGTCGGTCACGAACGTTTTGTTGGGAATGATGATCTCTTTGCGGTCGAAGTCGGTCACCGTGGTCGCCCGAATGCGAATCCGGCTGACCGTGCCGTGAAGGTTCCCTAGCGTAATGGTGTCGCCGATACGAATGGGGCGCTCGAACAGAATGATCAATCCCGAAATGAAGTTGGCAAAGATCTCTTGCAAGCCAAACCCCAAACCCACACTCAGCGCCGCCACCAGCCACTGCAGCTTGTCCCAAGAGACCCCCAAAGTCGCCAGCGACATAACGATCCCGGTGCCTACGATGGTGTAAGAGAGCAGTGAGCTAATCGCATAAGCGCTGCCCTGCTTGAGTGCCAAGCGAGAGAGCACCATGACTTCGAGTAGTCCTGGCAGGTTCCTCGCCATGATGAACGTGACAGCCACTACCAGCAGCGCCGTAAAAAAATCCGAAATGGAGAGAGCATCATCGACCAGATCGCCTTCGCCCGCGTCCCAAAGCGATACCTGGTCCAAGTAACCCAATACCGAGAGCAGATCCGACCACACCAAATAGAGCAGCGCACTGAAACCAACCAGCAGAATCAGCTTGGAGAGCCGCAGCGACTGAGCGTTGATCTTTTCCATATCCAGCGGCGGCTCTTCGACTACCTCGAGCCCGCCTTCGGCACCCTCTTGCACCTGGGCGCGCCGTCTAGCCAGCGCTCGGCGGTAGGCCAAGCGGCGGGCGGCAACGGCCAAACTACGCACCACCGTCGCCTCCACTACCACCCAAAGCCCTAATAGGTAGAGCGTAATGGCAAAACGCGCTACCAGCCTGAGCGCCGTGTACTCGTAGCCCCAGGCAACCAGCCCCATCAGCACCAGTGGAACAGCGGCCATGGCGAGCCCCAAGATCAGCCTGAAAAGCCGCACACCAAAGATTGGGACATGGGCCAGGATGAGCTGCGTCAGCGACCACGCCATGGCAAGCAGCCCCCCCATGAACAGTGCCATAGCGACAGGGCGCTGGGCCAAGGGGGTCTCCATCTGTTCAGACATGGCCGCAATGGCCACGACCGGTACCAGCGCCATGCCCAGCCCAATCAACAAGCGACGCAGCCGCGCGTTGTACGTCGGTGACCAGGTAAAGTGACGCTCGGCGACGCCGTCGGGCACCAGCAGTCGCCGCCCAAGGGCTACCACAAACCAGCTCAAACCAAGCTGCAGCAGCGCCGGTGCCAGTCCAAGGGCCAGACCACCTTCCGCCGTACGTAGGGCTACGCCCGTGCCAGCCAACGCCAGCGGGCCTGGTACCGCCAGCAGTGCATTGAGCAAAACGGCCTTGGGGGTATGCAGCTGGGTATCGCTCTTCAAACGGCCAATTTGTGAATGAATCAGCGCCAAACGCGCTTTGATATGCCCGCGCAAAGCGATTAAAACCACGCTCAACAGAAGCAGTGGCGCGCCCACCAACATGTCCCATGAGAGCCCTTTCCAACGGGTAGGCAACACCGCGCGCCACTCCCCTTCCCGCCACTCCTGCTGAAGATGCTGGGGCAGTTGGCGCAGCCAGTTCACATCTAGAGGACGACTGTTGGCCACCCAAAACAGCTGCTCATCGATAGTAGTGCGTAAATCTTGTGTCGTGCTGAGCAGCTGCTGCTGATTGAGCTGTAGCTCGATAGCCGAGCTCAATAGGTTGCCGTATGCTTGTTCGAGCTGCTCGACCAGCTCGCGTCGGGATTGATACAAGCGGGTCAGAGAATCCACCAGCCCTGGCGTGATATCGACGCCAGCCTCTTCCAGGCGCTGGGTTGCCAGTCGCTCGCCCTGCCGGAGTTGATCGCGCTGGCGAATGAGATCGAACTGCTTCAAACGCAGATCGGCGATTTCATCTTGCAAATCCCGGCGCGGCACCACAACGGGTAGCGATTGACGCTGTTCGCGAAGAATACGCGACAACAGTTGGCTGCCGCGAATCGCCTCCATCTGCTCGTTGAGGCTGCGCTGGAGCTGGCGAACATGTTCCAACTGGCGCTGCGCCTCGATGTTCTCGCGCACGATGCCATTGGCACGGTCCGTCGCCCGCAATAGCTCCAGGCTAAGCGTTTGGTTGATCTGCTGTGCATTCAGCACGACAGGGTGCCCCTCGGCGATCAACGGATCGTTCTTGGCGGCGTCGGCAATGGCCTGTTCAGACTGAAGACGGCGCTGGCGGTCGATCACGCCCTGGAGCAGGTTGAGCTGCTGTTCTTGCTGGTCGATTTGCAAGGCAATCAGGTCACGACGCTGCTGAGCCAGCTCGCGCAGACGACTGTTAGCGCTCAACTCCCGCTGGTTCAGGGTGACCTCTTGCTCGGCCACCGCTCGCTCTAAGCGCCACTGAATGAGCTGGGCATCCTCACGGGCCGAAAGCTGGCGGTCGGCGAGCAGCGCGGCTCGGGTATCGTGCTCACGACGCAGTGTTTCAGCCCGCTGCAGCGCCTCGGAAATGGCCTGTTGCGCCCGCTCGGGCAGCGTTTGCGCCGCAAGGAGTTGGGAATTTACCTCGGCCATTTGGCTCTGGAGCTGCTGCAGTTCGATCACGGCATCCGCCAGTTCGGCTTCCAAAGCCTCTAAAGGCATATCGCTAAGGTTATCGACCGACAGCTGCAGACTCTCCTCTTGCGCAGCGTTGAGCTCACGCTCCAGGCGTAGCAACTGCTCAGGCGCCTGACTGACCCGCTGCTCGAGTGCCTGCTGACGCTCTTCAATCGCTTGGAGCCGCTCATATGCCTGCAATGCAGCGGTCAACGCCGCTTGGTCACGCTGCTGGTCAGCGGTAGGCTCAGTTTCAAGAGACTCAATGACTGCCAAGCGTTCGGAGAGCTCAGCTTGAGGAGGAACGCCCTCGATCAAGGTGCTTTGAGCGATGGCGGTTTCCGCCAACAGCACTACCACAAACAGGCAGCCGATGGCGGCTTTCAGGGCATTTCTAACCACGTGACGGATGCCTCATAGACATATCGGCCCGCGATGCCGGGCGAGATGGCCATTGTCATAGGTAAGACAGCTCGACGCAATATTGTCAGCACGTCGCCATACGGAGTTGACTTACACAAGCGGCATGTATAGAAACAGTGCTGACATCTCTCTACTCTTAATTTGCGAGCCACGTTGATGGTTACCCGAAAACTGCTGTTCACCGGTTTGGCGACATTTGTGAGCGCGACCGTGCTCAGTCAAAGCGCCATAGCCGATTCCCGAGAAGACATTGAAGCCCGCATTCAAGCGCTCAGTACCGAACTCTACCAGTTGCGCCAGCAGCTTCAGCAAATCGAAGCACCCGAAGATGCCGCCCTGGGTATCGAACCAGCGCCGCTGCCGGTCGAAGTAGCGCTCGAAGACCTGAGTGAACGGCGACAGTTGGAACAAGAGTCGTCACGTAACCCCTTCGCCATCACGACGCATCGCACCAACTATCTGTTCCCCATTAGCTACAACACGAATCAAAACGTCGAGAATTTCCGCAGCATCACAGACGACGTTCAACCGGATAGTGGTGAGGTCAAATTTCAATTCAGTGCCAAGTTCAATTTGGCCGAAAATGTCTTCGGTGACATAGGCGACGTTTACTTTGCGTATACCCAGCGTAGCTGGTGGCAGGCGTACAACACCGATGCCTCCTCGCCGTTTCGCGAAACCAACTATGAGCCCGAAGTGTTTATCGACTTCGACAATGCCTGGAGTGCCGTGGGATGGGTGAACACCCGCAATCGCGTGTCGTTCATCCATCAATCAAACGGACGCTCCGATCCGCTCTCGCGCAGTTGGAACCGAGTGTACTTGGAAAGCACCTTCCAAAGCGGCGATTGGGCGCTCACCCTGGCGCCTCACTGGCGCGTGCCCGAGTCGGATAGCGATGATGACAACCCCGATATCGAGCGCTTCGTCGGCTATGGCGACATTCGCCTCGCCAAGCGCCTGCAAAACAACCATGAATTTGCCGGTCAACTGCGTGGCAACCCTAGCGCCGGCAACTACGGCACGCAGATCGATTACAGCTGGCCAGCGTTCAACGGCGTGCGCACCCATGTGCAGTACTACTACGGTTACGGCGAGAGCATGATCGATTACAACCACCGCGTGCATCGCCTGAGCCTTGGTTTTAGCCTCAACCCACTATTCAGCGCCACTGGGCTGAACCGTTAAGCCAGTAAGGTTGTCTATATGGTGATGACTGCTATGCTGAAGTCGTTACTCAAAGTCGTAACTCATTCACTCGTCAAAGGAAGACATCATGGCAAAACGTAATACAGACACCTCTGCCCGTGCTGACCAGCTGAAAGAAGACCTGCGCCATCTCAGCGAAACAGTCGAAGAGCTGGTGAACGCAACCTCCAAAGACGCCAGCAGCGAAATGCGCGATCTGCGTGAGCGTGCCGAGCGACGTTTAAAAGATACTCGTACTCGCCTAGAAGCCCGCGGAGAACGTTTCTACGAAGACACCCGAGAAACGCTCTCCGAACAGGCAGCGTGTTGTGACCGTTATGTCCATGAAAACCCCTGGACCAGCATCGGTATTGGCGCCGCTGCTGGCCTTGTCGTTGGTATGCTGCTCGGGCGTCGCTAATGGCTTTGGGTCCCACCCAACGCGTCTTTTCTGCCGCCAAACGCCTGCTGAAATCACTGGTAGCCAACAGTGAGACCCGCCTGCGTTTGGCGGTTTTGGAACTAGAGGAAGAGCGCGCCCGCTTATTAGTCTTACTGCTGCTTGCTGGTGCCAGCCTGCTATTACTGCTTCTTGGCATTGCTACGCTAACGGCTCTTGTCATTGTGCTTTTTTGGGACACGTATCGTCTCACGGCCATCAGCGTGAGTGCTGGTGTACTGATTGCACTCAGCGTACTACTCGCCGTAATAGCACTTCGTCAAGCCAAGCGTCATACGCTGCTCAAAGAAACGTTAAAGCAGCTTGCAGCGGACCGGGCCTTGCTAGAGGTGAATGAGGATGACCCGTCACGATAGCGTCGTTAAACCACTCAGTCGCGCAGAGCGCAAGGCGGCGCTGCTCGCCGAACTGGAGCAGCAGCGTATCGACATACTGGTCGATAGCGACACGCTGCTACATGCCTCTTCCCCGCTGGAACGTCATTGGAAAAGCGTCAAACTGCCGCTTTACGCCATTGGCGGCATTGCTGCGTTACGCATTGCACGTCATCCAGGCGGTGCCATGGTGCTAGGTCGTAAGGCACTGGCAGGTTACATGCTCTTTCGAAAGCTGAAGCTCCTTGCCAAAGTGGCGACATAATCGTCCGTTGACCGCTACGCCTGCGACAAGGATTATCCGACAAGCCGCTGCGGCTCACTTACCACAGCGGCTTGTTTAATGCGTGTCGATGACACCTAACACGCTTGTCCACAGGCCACACCGCTTGCCCAGGCCCACTGAAAGTTATAACCGCCTAGTTGGCCCGTCACATCCAGCACTTCCCCAATAAAGCGCAGTTGAGGTAGATCCTTTACTTCAAAGGTTTTGGATGAAATGGCGTCGGTGCTGACACCCCCCATCGTCACCTCGGCCGTGCGCCACCCTTCGGTGCCTGCTGGTTTTAGCTGCCACTGATTTAGCCGCTGGGCCCAAATATCTAGCGCTTCGTTACTGTATTGCGCTAGCGGGCTAGTTAAATGCTGATCGGGATACCACTCCAATAGCGCCTGGGCAAAACGTTTAGGAAAGCGCTCACCGAGCCAAGTCGATAGCAGCCGCTTGGGGGTTTCCTGGCGCGCATAGCGCAACGCGCCAGCCGCGTCTTCACCCGGCAAGAGGTCAATGGAGATTGCGCTGCCCGGCTCCCATACGCTGGAAATTTGTAGCATAGAAGGGCCGGATAGCCCCCGATGGGTAAACAGCATCGGCTCGACAAAGCGCTTCTCTTTGCAGCTCACCGCCGTGGGTACGCTAACCCCGGAAAGCCCGGCAGCCCGCTCTTTCCAGCTATCGCTTAGGGTAAACGGCACCAAACCTGGGCGGGTAGGCAGCACCTCTAAGCCAAACTGGCGGGCAATATCGTAGCCAAACCCTGTGGCCCCCATAGTGGGAATGGAAAGCCCTCCGGTCGCCACGACCACCACCCCTGCATCAATCGTGCCCAGGGACGTGGTCAACCGCATCCCCTCACCCTGCCGCTCCAGCCGAGAAACGGATGTGCTCAGTTTAATCTCCGCCCCGGCCCACTCACATTCGGTCAAGAGTACCCGCACGATCTCTTTGGCAGAATCTGCGCAAAATAGCTGCCCTGGCGCTTTTTCCACATACTCAACGCCATGGGTTTCTACCAGCGATACAAAGTGTTCTGGGCGATAACGTTTTAATGCAGAAATGCAAAAATAAGGATTTTCAGAGTAAAAGTGTCCAGGCGCTGTATCAAGATTGGTAAAGTTACAGCGGCCTCCCCCAGACATAAGAATTTTTTTACCCGCTTTGTTCGCATGGTCGACCACCAAAACGCGTCGCCCGGCATAGCCAGCCTGTGCCGCGCACATTAAACCAGCGGCACCTGCGCCAATGACTACGACGTCGTAGACCATAACTGAGGCTCCCAGAGTGAAAAGGCGGGCATTTTAACAGGTAAGAAGCGCCAAACTACTGTACATTTTAAAAACTCATGTATAAGAAATGCACAAGATACTACCTATTCGCCTCAACAATGTTGCAGGTAATGACTTACTATCATCGCCGATTGCGGAATATTTCAATAATACTGAGACACTTATGATCGCTTTTAAACGCTCCTTTTGCTGCCTCGTGCTACTCCTTGGATGGGCTTCTATTGCCAGCGCACAATCAAAGCCGCCTGTGATTGGTTATTACGTTGAGACAGAGACCTGGTCCGACCCGCTGGAAGCACTAGGCACCTTACGTGCTGATGAAAGCGTGACCTTATCGGCCACCGTAACCGACACCATTGCAGAGATTAACTTCGATGATGGCGAGCAGGTAGAGCGCGGTCGTTTACTGGTTCGTTTGGAAGACGCCGAAGAGCAAGCACTGCTAAGAGCCGCCCAGGCCATTACCGATGAGCGGCGAAACGCTTCTGACCGCGCTTCGCAGCTGCAGCAGCGCAACTTAGCGGCTAGAGCAGACGTAGAAGACACTCAATCCCAGCTGCGCCAAGCACAAGCCGATGCCCAAGCCCTGGAAGCTAGACTGGAAAATTACCGGATACACGCGCCGTTTAGCGGCCGCGTAGGATTTCGTGACGTCAGTGTGGGCACCCTCGTCACCCCCGGCATGGCGTTGGTGACGCTAGATAAGCTAGATGTAATGAAACTCGATTTTACCGTACCCGCGGTATTTTTGGGGCGGCTATCCGCCGGGTTAAGTCTTAGTGCCACCACGGCGGCGTACCCAGACGAGGTATTTCGCGGCGACGTTGCCAGCATTGGCACAAGGATTGACCCGGTATCCCGTAGCGTTAGCGTGCGTGCCGAGTTGACCAATCCTGATTTAAAGCTGCGCCCTGGCATGCTGATGGAAGTCATCGTGCAGCAGCGCGTACGCGATGCGTTAGTGCTGCCTGAAGCCGCGATTCAGCCTAGCGGCAACCGCCACTTTGTGATGGTGATTCAACAGCAGGAGAATGCGCCACGCTTAGAGCGCCGAGAAGTAGCTATCGGCGAGCGCCGCAGCGGGGAAGTAGAAGTACTAGAAGGCATTAGCGAAGGCGATTTGGTGGTGATTCATGGTCTGCAGCTAGCCCGTGAGGGTCAAGAAGTTCGCCTGCTAGGCGTTGCCGACGACAGCACGAACATTCGCTCGCTGCTGGAGGCTGACCGCTAATGCGTTTATCCGATATTTCCGTTCAGCGGCCAGTGCTGGCCATGGTGATTGCCGCACTGATTATTGCTTTTGGCTTGCTGGCCCTTAACCGCTTGCCGCTGCAAGAGTACCCCACGGTTGACCCGCCTATTGTCAGTATTGATACACGCTACCCCGGCGCCTCGGCCAGCGTGGTAGAAACACGTATTACCCAAGTGCTGGAAGACCGCATTGCCGGGGTCGAAGGTATCGAACTGATCACCTCTCAAAGTGAAGATGGCCGTTCACGTATTGAGATTGAGTTCGCCATCACCATGGATATCAACGCCGCCGCCAACGATATCCGTGACCGCATCTCCGGCGCGCTGCGCAACCTCCCAAACGACGCCGACAACCCAGAAGTCACCAAAGCCGATAGCAGCGAAGAGATCGTCGTATGGCTGAGCCTATCGGGGGCGGACTACTCGATTGCCGAACTCACCGACTACGCCAACCGCTTTCTCGTCGATAGTCTCTCAGTACAGCCTGGCGTTGCGCGGGTGCGCGTGGGCGGCGGCCAGGATTACGCCATGCGCGTGTGGCTCGACCGTAACGCACTGGCGGCTCGCGGCCTGACCGTAGGCGATGTGGAGGACGCTCTACGTGCTGAAAACGTCGAGCTGCCTGCGGGTTCTATCGAATCCGATGACCGCCAGTTTATTGTCCGCTTGCCGCGCAGTTTCGCCACTGCTGAAGACTTTCAAGGCTTAGCGCTTGCCCAAAGCAATAACGGCTATCTAGTGCGCTTATCGGATGTCGCCCGGGTGGAAGTAGGCTCTGTGGAAGACCGCTCCGTTTTCCGAGCCAATGGCGTGCCTATGGTGGGGCTGGGGGTGATCATGCAGTCCACCGCCAACGTGATTGAGCTTTCTGAGGCGGTTCAAGAAGAGCTTGGGCGGCTTCAAGGCACTCTGCCTGAAGGCATGTCGCTCACGCTGAACTATGATGCCTCAGTGTTCGTTTCCGGTGCCATTGAGCAGGTGGTGATGACGCTGTTTATCGCCATGGGGCTCGTCGTGGTGGTGATCTTTCTATTTCTTGGCAATTTCCGCACTACCCTTGTCCCCGCCGTCACGGTGCCGATTGCCGTCATCGGTGCATTTACAGCACTGGCAGCCATGAATTTCTCCATCAACCTGCTCACCCTGCTCGCACTGGTGTTGGCCATCGGGTTGATTGTTGATGATGCCATTGTGGTGCTCGAAAACATCAACCGACGCATGCACGACTACGGTGAAACACCGCTGGTGGCCGCCTTTCGCGGTACGCGGCAAATCGCCTTTGCGGTGATCGCCACCACCCTAGTGTTAGTCGCCGTCTTTGTGCCACTGAGCATGCTGCAAGGCGATATTGGTCGGCTGTTCTCTGAATTCGCCCTGACCATGGCAGCAGCAGTGGTCGTCTCTACCTTGCTCGCATTGACCCTAACGCCAATGATGGCCTCCAAAATACTCAAGCCCGGCATGCACGATAGCCGCATTGGGAAAGGCGTGCAGTGGCTGCTAAACGGCACTAAACACCGATACCAGCGAGCCTTGGAAGTCGTGCTGGCGGCTAAGTGGCTGGTGGTCGCTCTATTTGCGCTGCTAATTGCCGGTACGGCGTGGCTCGCCTCGGTGCTGCCCAATGAATACACACCGCAAGAGGATCGCGGCAACTTTATTGTGCTGGTCAACGGCCCGGAAGGAGCCACGTTCGACTACATGATGGACTACATGGATGAGATCGAAGCGCGGCTCACCCCCTTTGTAGAGAGCGGTGAGCTTGAGCGCGTGGTGGTTCGTGCCCCGCGTGGCTTCGGTAATATCGAAAACTTCAACAGCGGCTTTATCATCGTCAATATGGCGGACTGGGGCAGCCGTCGCAGCGCCTGGGAGATTATGGCCGATGTGCGCCAGCAGCTCAGCTCGCTCCCTGGCGTCCAAGCCTTCCCGGTGATGCGCCAGGGCTTTGGTCAGCGCACTCAGAAGCCGGTGCAGTTTGTGCTGGGCGGCGGCACTTATGAAGAGCTGGCCCGCTGGCGCGACCGGCTGATTAATCATGTGCGGGAAAACAACCCACGTCTAACCGCCATCGAAAGCAATTACGATGAAACCCAGCCTCAGCTGCGTGTCGATATTAACTATGAGCGCGCCGCTGCGTTAGGCGTCACCGTGACTGAGATTGGCCGCACGCTGGAAGTGTTGCTGGGGGGCCGTAACGTAACGCGCTATGTGGATGATGGCGAAGAGTACGATGTGATTGTGGAAGGTGACCGCAGCCGCCAAAACAGCCCGCGCTCACTGGATAATATCCAGGTGCGCTCGGCGCGTTCCGGCGAACTCATCCCACTGGCAAGTCTGGTAACGCTGTCCGATTTTGCTGGTGCCAGTACGCTGAACCGCTTCGACCGCGTGCGCGCGATTACCATTGAAGCGAACCTCGCCGATGGCTACCCGCTGGGCGAAGCGCTGGCATACCTGCAAGACACCGCCGATACCATTTTGCCGGAAGAAGTACAAACCAACGTGGCGGGGCCATCCCGGGATTTCCAGCAGGCGAGCGGTGCGACGATGTTCCTGCTGGTGCTGGGTGCCGTGGTGGTATTCCTGGTACTGGCCGCCCAGTTCGAAAGCCTCATCCACCCGTTTGTGATTATGCTCACGGTACCGCTGGCTATGAGCGGTGCCCTGCTGGCTCTACTGCTGAGCGGCCAGTCACTGAATATTTACAGTCAGGTAGGCTTGGTGCTGCTGATTGGCTTGGCGGCTAAAAACGGCATTCTCATTGTCGAATTCGCTAACCAGTTGCGGGATGAAGGGCAGGCATTTCGCTCGGCGCTGATTGAGGCCTCGGTGACCCGCCTACGACCCATCTTGATGACCGCCGTGACCACCATGGCCGGTGCTATTCCGTTGATCATCTCCAGCGGCCCAGGGGCGGAATCGCGGTTGGTGATTGGCACGGTGATTATGGCTGGTGTCGGCGCCGCTACCGTCTTCACGCTGTTTGTGGTGCCCGTGGCGTACGACCTGCTGGCCCGCCACTCTGGCTCGCCTGGAGCAGTGAAGCGCCAGCTCGAAGAGGAGATCGCCAACGCGCCCACAGCCCAGCACACGCCGTTGGAGTCACCAGAGCGATAAGGCTTGACCGCCAGATACACCTTAATCGCTAGAAACACTAAGGGCGCCAACGAGGCGCCCTTAGTGTTTAAACGTCACAACGGCTGTACTTATTCGCAATCGCCGATACGCTCACCTTCAATCACGGTGTTCATAGTCAGCTCCCCCATGGGAGACTGAGTCAGAATATCCACAGTGCCTTCAATTTGCTCGCCCATAAAGCGCATTTCGCCGTCGATCGTGGCTTCGCCACCTTCAGCGCGGCATACCATGCTGTAGGAGAGGCCGTCGGCATTCATATCCTGGTTGAGCAGCTCGCAGCCCTCTTCCTCTTCGATGAAGCCAAAGTCAGCGCCTTCCAGCTCTTCCTGAGTGATGCACTGACGCTCGGTTTCCGTTTGATCGGGAATCTGCATATCGCCGCTGACGCTAGTCACGCTGACAAACTCCCACTCGCCGGGCGTAACATTAGGTGTTTCCGCCTGGGCAACCATCGGGAAGGCCGCTAAGGCCGCAACTGCCATGTACCGTTTCATCATCGCTTTTATCTCGCTAGGTGGTTCGGGAAAACTCGTCATTATCCTACCTGATTCGTTGATCAGGTGCCTGCTTGCAAACAGCACTGCTACGCTAAGCTGTCAATGACATTGAGTGTAACGCTGAAAAGGGCAACAACCATGCACGACGACGCACTAATTACTCATGATTTCCACTGCCCTTACTGTGATACGCCGCTCACCTTTGTGGTCGATACCTCTCAGGGTAGCCACGACACCTGGGAAGATTGCCATCAGTGCTGCGCGCCCATCCAGCTACAGGTCATTGTGTCACCAATGACCGGAGAGCTAGACGCCGTCATCACTGGCCGTGACGACGACGTGCTGTAGTGTTGGGTTAAAAAGCTTAAGCCCCCTCCCCTTGTTGTATCAATGACTGGCGCTTGGCCTCGCTGCGGCGCATGAAGTACCACGCCAGAAGTGTCGCCAACGATACGGTCAGAATAATCAGCGTTGCCAGCGCGTTGATCTTCGGCGACACGCCCATCCGCACCGAGGAAAACACCACCATCGGTAGCGTATTGGCCCCCGGCCCAGAGACAAAGCTGGCAATCACCAAATCATCCAACGACAGCGTAAAGGCCAGCAGCCAGCCTGCAGCGAGGGCGGGTGCAATGACCGGTAGCGTGACAAAGAAGAAGGTTTTGACCGGCGGTGAGCCTAAATCCATCGCCGCCTCTTCAATAGAGCGGTCCACTTCCCGCAACCTAGCCGCCACCACCACCGCCACGTAGGCGCTACAGAACGTAGTGTGGGCAATCCAAATAGTGGCCATGCCACGGTCAGCGGGCCAGCCGATCAGCTGCGCCATTTGTACAAACAGCAGTAGCAGCGAAAGGCCGGTAATCACTTCCGGCATCACCAGCGGTGCGGTCACCATGCTTGAGAGCGCTGTTTTACCCCGGAAATGGCCGTAGCGCGTCATCACGAACGCGGCGACCGTGCCCAGGCACACCGCCATACTGGCCGCAAAGAAGGCAATCTCAAGGCTGGTCCATACCGCCGACAGAATCTGCTGGTCGCGGAACAGCTCGCCATACCATTGGGTTGAGAAACCGGCCCATACGGTTACTAGGCGCGACTCATTAAACGAATACACCACCAGCACCATCATGGGCAGGTACAAAAACAGCAGGCCCAACACCAGCATCACGGTGGTAAAACTTGGGCGCCGACGCGATCTCATCATTCTTCAAGCTCCCGTGACTGGTAGCGGTGGAACCACACAATGGGAATGAGCAATAGCAGCAGCATCACCATGGCGAGCGCTGACGCGACCGGCCAGTCACGGTTGAGGAAAAACTCTTCCCACAGCACCTTACCAATCATCAACGTATCGGGGCCGCCTAGTAGCTCAGGAATCACAAACTCCCCAACGGCAGGAATAAACACCAGCATTGAGCCTGCGATAATGCCCCCCATGGAGAGTGGCAGCGTGACTTTCAAGAAGGTGTTGAATTTACGTGACCCAAGGTCCGAGGCCGCTTCCAGCAGCGAGTTATCCAAACGCGTCAGGTGGGCATACAGCGGCAGTACCATAAACGGTAGGTAGGCGTAGACAATGCCCACAATTACCGAAAACTGGGTATTCATCATCCGCAGCGGTGAATCAATCACCCCCATCCCCATCAAT
Organism: Vreelandella sp. L-15; assembly: GCF_056857635.1. Classification (NCBI taxonomy): domain Bacteria; kingdom Pseudomonadati; phylum Pseudomonadota; class Gammaproteobacteria; order Oceanospirillales; family Halomonadaceae; genus Vreelandella; species Vreelandella sp. L-15. Next base: position 75,248 of record NZ_JBSXNN010000056.1, read on the forward strand.
AGGTTATTGATTAGGCCACTATTGCTAAGAATACCCATCCAGGCGTATACCCGAATCAGAAACGATGTCCAGGATGGCAACATCACTAACAGCAGCAGAATCAGCTGCAAGCGCCCTGGGGCACGAGCCATGGCATACGCCATCGGATAGCCAATCAGCAAACACACTGCCGTTGCGACAAATGCGGTTTTAATCGACCCCCAGTACGCCGCCACATAGAGTGAATCGGACAACAAAAACAGATAGTTGCCCAGATTCAAAAAGATGTTCAACGTTTGGTCGGCGTACTCGACCAGTGGCCCATAGGGCGGTATGGCGATCACTGACTCCGACAGGCTGATTTTCAGCACCAGCGCGAACGGGAGCAGGAAAAACAGCGTCAGCCACACCAGCGGAAGTGCAATCACGGCGCGACGGCCTAGCTGCATCCGCTTGATCACGCCTGAAACGCGAGATGGCGTCATCATAGGCAATCTCCTCTCATCCACCTGGGCATTAGCGGTTCAGCACGATAGCGCTGTGGTCTTCCCAGTAAACGTACACGCTATCCTCCCAGGTAGGGCGGTCGCCGCGACGCTCGGTATTGGCCATGCTGACCTTGATCATCTGCCCGGAGGCGGTGCGCACGTAGTAGAGCGAGTAGCCACCCAAATAGGCGATATCGTCCACTTTGCCCGCTTCCCAGTTGTACTCACACGTTGGCTGTTCGCGGGTGAGCCAGATTTTCTCAGGGCGCAACGCTGCCCACACCCGGCGATCGACCGCTTGGGTCGTAATACCGTGATCGATATAGATAGGTCGCGACAGCGCGGGGGATTCGATGCGGCAGTGATCGGCGGCGTCTTCGATGATCTCCCCTTCGAACAGATTCACCGTGCCGACGAATTCAGCCACCATTCTGCTCGCGGGGCTTTCGTAGATATCCACCGGTGAGCCCACCTGCTCGATCCAGCCGTCGGCCATGATCGCCACGCGGTCGGCCATGGTCATGGCTTCTTCCTGGTCGTGGGTCACCATGATGCAGGTCACACCCACCTGCTCAATGATCTCAACCACTTCCAGCTGCATTTCGGTGCGCAGCTTTTTATCCAGCGCGCCCATGGGCTCATCAAGCAGCAGCAGCTTGGGTCTTTTGGCAAGCGAGCGCGCCAAGGCGACCCGCTGGCGCTGACCGCCAGAAAGCTGGTGGGGTTTACGCTTAGCGAAGCGCTCCATATGCACCAGTTTGAGCATCTGGGCAACCCGCGCTTCAATTTCAGCTTTAGGCAGCTTGTCCTGCTTTAATCCAAAGGCAATATTCTGCGCCACGGTCATGTGCGGAAATAGCGCATAGGACTGGAACATCATATTGATGGGCCGCTTGTGTGGCGGCATCTCAGTGATGTTTTCGCCACTCAGCAAAATGCGCCCTTCGCTGGGCGCCTCAAAACCGGCAAGCATGCGCAGTAGGGTGGATTTACCCGAGCCAGACCCACCTAGCAGGGCAAAAATCTCGCCGCGCTTTACCTGCAAATTCACATCATCGACGGCAAGCGCATCATCAAACCGCTTGCTCAAGCGCTTAACCTCTAAAACGATATCCTCGGCAAATCGAGGTGCTTTCCCCTGAGAGCGCACAGGCGGGGGAATGGCAGACGAAGAGGATGAAGAATCGTTCGACAGGGGCGTAGTGACCATTCGCCACTCCCATCAAAAGGCCCGGTTAACCGGGCGATAAAAGACAAACAGCGAGCCGAGCAGCTACCCGGCTCGCCGTCAGGCGACGATTAGAATTAACGGCCAGACTTAACGCGGTTCCAGGTGCGCGTACGGGCACGCAGGATATCCTGGGGTTTTTCTACCTGGACATACAGGTTCTGCATGACGTCGGTTTCCGGGTAGATGGCCGGATCGTTAATCAGCTCATCTGAGAGGTACTCGTTCGCCGCCAGGTTGGGGTTGGCATAACGCACGTACTCGCTGATCTCAGCAGCAATTTCAGGGTCGAGGATGAAATTAATAAACGCGTGGGCGTTTTCGGGATTCGGAGCATCTGCCGGAATCGCCATCATATCAAACCACAGCGCAGCGCCCTCTTTCGGGATGCTGTAGCCAATGGTGAAATCACGGCCCGCTTCTTCCGCACGCGCGGCAGCCTGGAAGATATCACCAGAGTAGCCTGCCGCCACGCAGATATCACCGTTGGCAAGGTCAGACACATAGCGCGAAGAGTGGAAGTAGGTAATGTTATCGCGCACTTTGGAGATTAGCTCACCGGCAGCCTCAATGTCCTCAACGCTTTCATTGAGCGGATCAAGGCCAAGATAGACCATCGCGGGCGACAGCATTTCATCGCCAGAATCGAGCATCGCAAGGCCACAGCCTGCTTCACTCAGCTGAGTGGTAATTCCCGGGTCAAACAGTAGCGCCCAGCTATTTAACGGTGCGTCGTCACCCAAAATTTCGGTGACGCGCTCAACGTTATAGCCAATGCCGTTGGTGCCCCACATATAAGGAACCGAGTATTCGCTACCCTGATCGATGGTTTCCAGATTAGCCATCAGCTCTGGGTTAAGGTTATCCAAATTGGGCAGCAGCTCATGGTTAAGCGGCTGAAAAACGCCTGCTTTCAACTGGCGGGTGAAGTAGTAGGTCGAAGGCACGACCACATCGTAGCCGGAACGGCCGGAGAGCAGGGCCGCATCAAGAATTTCGTTACTATCGTAAACGTCGTAGGTCACTTCTATACCGGTGCGCTCGGTAAACTTCTCCAGCGTTTCCGGAGCAATATAGTCTGACCAGTTATATACCCGCACTTCATCAGCGTGGGCAGCAGCGGCCGCTACGGCAAAAGAGATGGCCGTAACGGCCCCTGAAAGTTTTTTAATGTTCCCCACTTACCTGCTCCTTATCTCGAAAGTCTACATCACCCAAAAGCCATGTACTGCAACCGGCTGTCGCTGGCTGGTTAGCCACCGATGCAACTAGCGCCAGCTGAAAACAGCTTAGGCGATTATCGCAACCGTGCGAATTTTGCGGTGCAGTGCCGTCTACCGCAAGAGCCACCGAAAAATTCTTGTATTCAGCTCCCTATGCCCCCACTTTCCACCTGCGCGAAAGGTAGCAAGAAAGCTTCATAGCCAACACCTATTGGAAAGATTTAGTTTTCCAACTTTAGCTATTAGTCGCAGTCCGCTACCATGAGCAGCAACTTTTTCTACTGCCACTCACCTATTATGGAGACGTTCTGAATGTCTTTGATTAACACTGAAGTAAAACCGTTTAAAGCCACAGCTTACCTGAACGGCGAATTTATCGATGTCACTGAAGCGGACCTGAAAGGTCAGTGGTCCATTTTCTTCTTCTACCCGGCCGACTTCACCTTCGTTTGCCCGACTGAGCTGGGCGACCTGGCTGACAACTACGAAGCCTTCAAGAAGCTGGGCGTTGAAATTTACAGCGTATCTACCGACACCCACTTTACTCACAAAGCATGGCACGACAGCTCTGAAACCATCGGCAAGCTGCAGTACCCGATGATTGCTGACCCGACCCTGCAAATTTCTCGCAATTTCGAAGTGCTGATCGAAGAAGCCGGTCTGGCCGAGCGCGGTACTTTCGTCGTTGACCCGGATGGTAAAATCCAGATTGTCGAAATCAACGCTGGCAATATCGGCCGTAACGCTGAAGAGCTGCTGCGTAAAGTGAAAGCTGCTCAGTACGTTCGTGCAAACCCGAACGAAGTATGCCCGGCTAAATGGAAAGAAGGCGAAGAGACACTTGCTCCGTCTCTGGACCTCGTAGGCAAAATCTAAATTGCCTACCGCTGCCGCTTAGGGTTCGAATCACATTAAGTTGAATCCCTACAGGCAGCGCAACACCCGGGCACTTGGCCCGGGTGTTTCGTTTAAGCACCCGTGTAACCGCACCCCCTGTTTTCCCTAGCGCTTTTACCGACTGCCCTACTGATCCGGCAGCGGGCGTTTTAGGTTGAGAACAACTTACTGCTGACTGCGAGGAAGCCACTGTCATGCTGGACGCCAATTTAAAAAATCAGTTGAAAGCTTACCTGGAAAAAGTGACTCAACCGTTCGAGATCGTTGCGTCCCTCGATGACGGTGCCAAGTCACGCGAATTACTGGGCCTGTTGGAAGATATCAGCAGCCTCACCGATAAAATTACCCTGCATACCGACGGGCAAGATAGCCGTACCCCGTCGTTTGCGATTAACCGCCCCGGCGAAGAGACCGGCGTGGTGTTTGCAGGCATCCCCATGGGCCACGAGTTCACCTCGCTGGTACTGGCACTGCTGCAAGTCGGTGGTCACCCACCAAAGACCTCTCAAGAGCTGTTAGATCAAATCAAGGATCTCGACGGCGAGATGCTGTTTGAGACCTACTACTCGCTCTCCTGCCAGAACTGCCCGGATGTAGTTCAGGCGCTGAACCTGATGGCGATCTTCAACCCGAACGTGCGTCATGTCGCTATCGACGGTGCGCTGTTCCAGGATGAAGTCGAATCGCGCGAAATCATGTCCGTGCCCAGCATCTACTTAAACGGTAAGCCGTTTGACCAGGGCCGCATGACCCTTGAGCAGATTCTGGCCAAAGTGGACACTGGCGCTGCCGAGCGTGAAGCCAAGAAGCTGAGTGAAAAAGCTGCCTTCGATACGCTGGTGATTGGCGGCGGCCCAGCAGGTGCAGCGGCAGCCATCTACTCCGCACGTAAAGGCATTAACACCGGTGTTGCCGCCGAGCGCTTTGGTGGCCAGGTATCCGACACCATGGGTATTGAGAACTTTATCTCTGTTACCCACACCGAAGGCCCCAAGCTGGTCAGCGCACTTGAAGAGCACGTTAAAGAGTACGAAGTCGATGTGATGAATCTGCAACGTGCTACGTCGTTCAAAGCAGCTGAAGCCGAAGGCGGCCTGCATGAGGTCACGTTTGAGTCTGGCGCGAAGCTGAAGAGCAAAACTCTGGTACTGGCCACCGGTGCCCGCTGGCGTGAAATGAACGTGCCCGGCGAGCAAGAGTACCGCAACAAAGGTGTTGCCTACTGCCCCCACTGCGACGGCCCGCTGTTCAAAGGCAAGCGTGTCGCGGTGATTGGTGGCGGTAACTCCGGCGTTGAAGCCGCTATCGACTTGGCTGGCATCGTCGGCCACGTAACGCTGGTTGAGTTTATGGGTGAAATGCGCGCCGACGCGGTACTGCAGAAGAAGCTGAAGAGCCTGCCTAACGTCGACATCGTGCTAAATGCCCAAACCACCGAAGTGACCGGCGACGGCAGCCGCGTCAACGGCCTGACCTACAAGGACCGCCAAACCGACGAAGTCAGGAACATCGCGTTGGAAGGCATCTTTGTACAGATTGGCCTGGTGCCTAACACCGAGTGGCTGAAAGGCTCGCCAATTGAAATGTCACCCCGTGGCGAGATCATCGTCGATGCCCACGGTATGACCTCGGTGCCCGGCGTGTTCGCCGCTGGCGATGTCACCACCGTGCCCTACAAGCAGATCATTATTGCGATGGGTGAAGGTGCCAAAGCGTCACTGGGTGCCTTCGATTATCTGATTCGTAACTAATCTGCTAGATGACTGGCTGATAGGGCGGCAGCGCCGCCCTACTGAGTTCGTTCCCTTTGACGTGAAGACCGTGACGTCGCGCCCGCCTCCCTGCGGGCTTTTTTTTATGCGCGGGCGCTACACACCGGGCAAGCCGGATCTCTAGGCACTTGAAAATGGCGCCACTGGCCGCTTAAGCCATCAAACGTAGATAACCCCTGATGCGCACTCCCTGCACCGCTTAGCAGCTTAAATGCCTCTACCGCCTGGAAGCAGCCAATTAGCCCCACTAGCGGGGCCATGACACCGCTCTCTGCACAGCTCAGTGCCTCATCCTCACTATCCCCTGGCGGGTATAAACAGGCGTAGCAGGGGCACGCGTCATCACGCGGGTCAAACACTGCCAACTGGCCCGAAAAACGAATCGCCGCGCCGGAAATCAGCGGCACACCTGCCTGCTGAGAAGCCGCATTGATGGCATAGCGGCTGGAAAAACGGTCGGTGCAGTCCAGCACTACATCAGCCGAGGCCACCAGGGCGGTGAGCGCTTCGCCTTCTACATGCTGCTCAAGGGCCACAACGTGGCACTCTGGGTTAAGCGCCTGCATGCTCTCCTTCGCGGAGCGCGCTTTGTTCACCCCCAGGCTGGCCTGCTGATGGGCAATTTGGCGCTGCAGGTTGGAAAGCTCGACATGGTCAGCATCAGCGATAGTGATGGTGCCTACACCCGCCGCCGCCAAATAGAGCGCCACCGGCGAGCCAAGCCCGCCGGCACCGATAATCAGCGCATGGGCAGCGTGCAAGCGTTCCTGCCCTTCAATGTCCACCTCAGGCAGCATGATTTGGCGGCTATAGCGCAGCAGCGCCTGATCGTCCATCATCGCGTTACTTATCCTCAAATTCCTCAAAGTCGGGGATGTGCAGGCTGAAGCTCTCCTTCACCTCCTCCATCACTACGTAGCTTTTCGACTCTTTCACCCCTGGCAGGGTTAAGACCACATCCCCCAATAGTTGGCGATAAGCGGCCATTTCCGGGATGCGGCATTTCAGGATGTAGTCGAACTGCCCGGACACCAGGTGGCACTCCTGAATCTGCGGCAGCTTCTCCACCGCACGCCGAAATTCGTCAAACACAGCAGGCGACTGGGTTTCCAGGCTGATCTCAACAAATACCAGTAAGTTAGCTTTTAATGCTCTGGGGTCGAGAATGGCTTGATAGCCGCGGATAATGCCCGCGCGCTCCAAGCGCTTCACTCGCTCTAAGCAAGGGGTTGTGGATAAACCAACTTCAGAGGCAAGGTCTACATAGGAAATGCGCGCGTTCTCTTGCAGGCAACGCAAAATTTTCAGGTCGATACGGTCCAGCGTTCTATTTTTTGGTTTCATGGCAGGATCCAATACTGATGAATCAGGCAGTTATTCGAGGTGCCCCAGGGTAACCCGTTCATGGCCGCCCATGTCTTGCACGCTTTCAACGCTTTGATAGCCCGCCAGCTTTAGCGCTTGGCGCACACTGGGAGCCTGCTGATAGCCGTGCTCCAGCGCCAGCCAGCCGCCGGGCGAGAGAAATGCCTGCGCGGTGGTAATCAAGTGCAGCAGATCCGCCATACCGTCGGCCTCGGCCACCAGCGCCGAGCGTGGCTCAAAGCGCACATCGCCTTGGCCCAAATGCGGGTCATCGGCGGCAATATAGGGCGGATTACTGACAATGATCTCAAATGTTGAACCAGGTGAAGACGCACTAGGAGAAGAAAGCGTGAAAGCGCTGAACCAATCGCTGACCAGAAACGTGGCGTTAGTGATATTAAGTGTACGGGCATTGTCAGCCGCCAGCGCCACCGCCTCTGGGCGAACATCCACCCCGACCACCTGCCAATCCGGCTTTTCACTGGCAAAGGCCAGCGCGATAGCCCCGGTGCCCGTACCCAGGTCAAGCAGCCTGCCGGTTGGCGTGCCTGCACGCGCTAGCGCGGTCTCTACTAGAGTTTCGGTATCGGGACGGGGAATCAGCGTGGTAGACGAGGTAGCCAACGGCAGCCCCCAAAACTCACGCTCTCCGGTTAAATAGGCCACCGGCTGGCCCTGGGCGCGGGCGGCAATTAGCGCGTCAAAGCGGGCATGCTCCCAAGTCGGGCATTCGCTATCGCCCCAGGTATAGAGCCATGTGCGGCTGCGGCCAGTAGCGAACTCCATCAGCACCTCGGCATCTATTCGAGGCGATGGCGAACCTGCCAGCTGCAGCCGCTGGGCGGCGCTCTTCAGAAGGGCGTCGAATGTCATTAAGCGTCCTGCAGCGCCGAGAGCTGTTCCGCTTGGTACTCGTGAATCAGCGGCTCGATCACGTCGTCCAACTGCTCGCCGCTCACCACTTCGGTCAGCTTATATAGCGTGAGGTTAATGCGGTGATCGGTAATGCGCCCCTGAGGGAAGTTGTAAGTGCGGATACGCTCACTGCGGTCACCAGAGCCTACCAACGAGCGGCGGGCATCGGCCTGCTCCTGGCGCTGGGAATCCACCGCGTTACGCTTGAGCTTGGCGGCCAGCAGCGACATCGCTTTGGCGCGGTTCTTATGCTGGCTACGCTCTTCCTGACACTCCACCACCACGCCGGTAGGCAGGTGGGTAATACGGATCGCGGAATCTGTGGTGTTAACGTGCTGACCACCGGCACCGCTGGAGCGGTAGGTATCGACCCGCAAATCCGCCGGATTGATATCAATATCCCCCACCTCATCCACTTCAGGCATCACCGCAACGGTACAAGCGGAGGTGTGGATTCGGCCCTGGGATTCGGTCGCCGGTACGCGCTGTACCCGATGAGCGCCAGACTCGAACTTGAGGCGGGCATAGACGCCGTCGCCCTTCACGCGGGAAATGACTTCTTTATAACCGCCCTGCTCGCCGTGGCTAGCGCTAACAATTTCTACGCGCCAGCCGCGCTTTTCCGCATAGCGGGAGTACATGCGGAAGAGATCACCCGCAAAGATGGCCGCTTCATCACCACCCGTGCCCGCGCGCACTTCCAAAAAGACACCGCGACCGTCGTCCGGGTCTTTCGGAATCAGCAGGCGCTTGAGCTCAACGTCGAGCGCTTCCAACTGCTCGCGGCCGTCGAGAATTTCCATCTCCGCCAGCTCGCGCATCTCCGGGTCACTGTCGCGGCTTAGCTGCTCGGCTTCGGCAATGCTGTTTTCCACCTCAAGGTAGCGCTTCCAAGCGGCGACCAGCTCTTCCAGCTCCGAGTACTCGCGAGAGTAGTCGCGAAAGCGCTGCTGATTGTTGATCACCTCAGGATCTGACAGCAGCATGGCCAGCTCTTCAAACCGGTCGGAGAAGCTGTCTAAACGTTGGCGCAAAGTCTCTTTCATGCGGGCGTATCATCCTTCTGGCGTTTTGCCGGGGGCGCAGGCTGCTCAAAGGCGGGCTTCGGTGGCAGCAACAGGCGCGGTGCGGCGCTAAGCAAATCGTGGTTTTCCTGAGAGGCCGCTTCGCGAATGGTGAGCGTTGGCTGATGCATTAGGCGGCTGGCCAGCTGATGCGCTAGGCGCTCAACCACTTTGGCCGGGTCTTCGCCTTTTGCCAAACGCTCAAGCGCCTGATCCCGCGCCTGATCGCGCAGCGCCTCACCGTGGCGGCGATAGTCGCGAATTACCTCACCGCCATTACGAATACGCCGCTCATGCTGCCAGCTACCCACGCCGTGCTCAATGAGCGACTCGGCCTGGTCGGCTGCCACTTGGCGATGGCGACGATTCTCTTCGATCACCTCTTCCAGGTCATCGACGGTATACAGGAACACATCCGCCAGCTCACCCACTTCTGGCTCGATATCCCGGGGTACGGCGATATCGACCATAAACACGGGACGATGGCGACGCTTCTTCAGCGCCCGTTCGACCATCCCTTTGCCCAATATAGGCAGCGGAGATGCGGTAGAGGAGATAACAATATCGGCATGCTCTAAGGCATCAGGAATCTCCGGCAGCGTAATCGCCGTACCGCCCAGCGACGATGAAACCTGCTCGGCCCGCTCCCGGGTACGATTCGCCACGGTGAGCTGACGGACACCAGCTTCATGAAGATGGCGCGCCACTAGCTCGATGGTCTCACCTGCGCCAATCAGTAACGCGTTGGCGCGGCTGAAATCATCGAAAATGCGGCTGGCCATGCTGACGGCAGCATAGGCAACGGACACCGGATTTTTACCGATGCCGGTTTCGGTGCGTACCTGCTTAGCCACGGCGAAGGTGTGCTGAAAAAGACGCTCCAGCTCGCCACCCAGGCCCTTGGCCTGACGCGCTTGCTGATAAGCATCTTTTAACTGGCCCAGTATTTGCGGCTCACCCAACACCATGGAGTCCAACCCCACGGCCACGCGCATCAAATGACGAGCAGCGTCGTTGTCGTGGTAGTGGTAGGCGCAGCGGGCGAGCTCTTCAACGCGTAAATTATGAAAACGACCCAGCCAGTCCAGCACAGTCTGCTCACCGGCGGCATCCGTCACACAGTAGAGTTCCGTGCGATTACACGTCGAAAGCACCGCCGCTTCGCTAATGTGTGGCAGGCTACGCAGTTCAGCCAACGCGCTTTCCAGCTGCGTCGGCGTAAAGGCCACCTGCTCACGCACAGCCACGGTGGCAGTACGATGATTGATTCCCAGGGCAAGAAGCGTCATGGGTTATGCGTCTTCGCTAGTGGATCGGTCGTCACGTCACTGTCGGTCATGGTTTCTTGGCTTGTTAATACAAGTCTAAGAGAGCAGCTCATCAAGTGAATTGCGCTGACTCGGCTCTTTTCAAGGTGGGACATTCTATCACAGCCGAGCATCTTCTGGCGCACACCACTTTGCCGCAGGCAACCAAGCCGCTATGCTGAACACTCGGCCACTTGATCGAGATACGCATGCCCCATCGCGCAACACTACTGGGTATTCCCTGTTCGTTTTCGGGTTTTCCACTTTTGCCCTTGGCCGCCACGCTGATACTGAGCGGCTGCCAGCTGTCACCCTCTCTTTTTGACGGTGAAACCAACGCTCATGTTGAAGACCCAATGGTGACGGCACCGCCTATTACCAGCGGGCTGGATGCCGCTGGGTTACGTACCCTGCTAACCGCAGAGCTGGCCGGACAACGCGGCGATTACCGCTATGCGGGCCTGGGATATCTTGAGGCCGCCCAGCGCTACACGTCACCAGGGCTGGCCGAACGGGCCACGTTCGCCGCACGCTTTGGTAATGATGCCGCACTAATGGAAGCCGCCGCGCTGCGCTGGCGTGAATTAGACCCTCGGGCAGAAACACCCAACCGCCTGCTTGCCTCACTATCACTCCAACGGGGCGACTGGCTGGATAGCCTAGAGCAGCGGCTAGCCATTGCTGAATCAGGCGGCAATGGTGAAATTGCCCCCTTCGCTGAAATCGCCGTCGCCGAAGAGGCACCGCTTAACCTGTTAGCACAGCAGCTACGCAGCTATCTTTCACAGCCGGAGGTTTCCCAGCGCGAGTTTCACAGCGATGTGCTGCTGGGTACCGCCCTGATCGAAGCTGCCCTGGGAGAAACGCAAACCGCCCAGCGCTATTTAGATGAAGTAGAACAGCAAGAGCCAGAGTCAGCCGCCCTGTGGCTAGCTAAAGCACGCCTTGCGCTGGAAACTGGCGACCACCGCGGCGCACAGCAGGCAGCCCAGCAAGGCCTTAGCCTAGCGCCTGACGACGTGCGCTTTATCTTAATGCTGGCCCAAGCAGAAATACGCCTCAACAACATTACCGCCGCCGAAGTGCAAACCAATGCTCTATTAGAGAGCCACGGTGGCAACCAGGATTTACGCATTGCCTTGGCGCAGCTCTATTTAGAAGAAGGGCACAGCGAGCCTGCCTACCGGCTGCTGCAGCCGCTCATTAGTCAAGAGAACATACCCAACATTGCCTACTTCTTATTAGGTGCTATTGCCCAATCCCAAGGAGAGGTCGACAACGCCCTCCTCTACTACCGCCAAGTGTATGAAGGTGATGAATTTTTAGCCGCCAGGTCGGCGGCGGCTCGCATGCTCATTGAGGATGATCGTTTACTCGACGCCCGCGCTTTTCTACGCATTGAGCGCATGCGCCACGACGCCTATTTCGGTGACCTAGTAAGGTTAGAAGTGCAACTGCTGGACGAGTTGTCGCTTCAAGAAGATGCCACCGCCCTGCTGGATCGAGAAATTACCCGCACCCCAGATGACACTAGCCTGCTGTACCTTCGCGCCATGCGCGCCTGGGAGATGGGCGACTTAACAGGCATGGAGCGGGACTTACGGCAAATCTTACGCACCGAGCCCAACAATGCTGACGCGCTAAATGCCCTAGGTTACACGCTCGCTGACCTTAACTTACCCGGAAGACTAGAAGAAGCTCGTGAGCTTATTGAGCGTGCCTACGAAGCGGACCCAGATAACCCGGCGGTATTAGACAGCATGGGCTGGGTGTATTTCCGCCTCGGCAAACCCGACGATGCGCTGGCATGGCTAGAAAGCGCCTACGCGCAGATGCCCGACCAAGAAATTGCCGCGCACTTAGCCGAGGTGCTTCATTCACTAGGACGCAGTGACGAAGCGCGCCTGCTGATTGCACGCATTCTGCAACGAACCACTTACCATCCTCACATTGATGATTTACTTGAGCGTTACCCTGAACTTACGCCACCCAGCGCGCCCTAAGGCTTACTTCTTTACCGTTGCTAGTTTTTACCCTTAATAGACAGCACTGACATGGAGCCAGTTATGTTGACTTCTTTTTTGAACAGCGCGCCAGTGAGCACCCCTTCCGCATCACTCTATCGTTCTTCCCGCCTATGGGTGGCCGCCCTGGCGGTGGCTGCCCTTACCGGGTGTGCCAGCCAAGCGCCGACGGATGAAGGCGGCCGCCAAGCCGGCCAGTGGGAGCGCCAACAGGCAGATGTGGAAGCGTTCGAGAGCTGGACCCTGGTCGGCAAAGCGGGCCTACGCACTCCAGAAGAGAACACCAGCGCCAACCTGGACTGGAACCAAACCCCCTACTACTTCCGCATGCTGATTAGCGGCCCCTTTGGCGGTGGTCGCAGCGTACTGGAAGGCCGCGAGGGTCGCTTCTCACTGACCACCAGTGAAGGCCGTTTTGAAGCAGAAACCCCGGAAGCCTTAATGGAAGAGCAGCTTGGCTGGTCGTTGCCAGTGCGCGCCATGCCTGACTGGGTGCGCGGCCTGCCCGGCGACCACGCCAGCTACCAGCTCGAAACTGACGAACTCGGCTTCCCGAGCCACCTTCAACAAGACGGCTGGGAAATTGACTACCGTGACTGGGAGCAGGCTGAAGGTATGTGGCTACCGCGCCGCTTGGTCATGAACTACGGCGATGTACGCATTACCCTGGTAGTTAATCAGTGGCAGGCCTCCGAATAGAGCGCTCGGGCTGGCAAGCACCAGTCCTCTTTCATACGTTTACATACGTTTAGCCAATAGAGAACCGGCATGCCCGCAACACCCCGCACACTCACTCTACCCGCCCCAGCCAAGTTAAACCGCATGCTGCATATTGTGGGCCGCCGTCAAGACGGCTACCACGAACTGCAGACGCTGTTTCAGATTATCGACCTCTGCGATTATCTAAGCTTCAACCTGCGCCAAGACGGCGTTATCGAACTGACCACATCGATGGATGGCGTAGCGCACGATGACAACCTTATTGTGCGTGCAGCAAAGCGGTTGCAGCAGGCCAGCGGCACCCACCTTGGTGCTTCTATATCAATTGAGAAGCACCTGCCCATGGGCGGCGGCCTGGGTGGCGGCAGCTCCAACGCGGCCACCGTACTTAAAGGACTCAATCAGCTCTGGCAGCTTGGGCTCAGCGATGCCACCCTAGCAGAGCTGGGCTTAGCGCTAGGTGCCGATGTACCCGTCTTCGTTTTAGGCAAAAGCGCCTGGGCCGAAGGCGTGGGCGAGAAATTAACACCCGCGACCCTCGACACCCCGTGGTTTGTGGTCATCCACCCAGGCATTAGCGTCTCAACCCCCGCAATCTTCCAAGACCCGGAATTGACACGCGACAGCCTCCCCATTACTATGGCGCGCGCACTGCAGGGGGGAGTGGCCGAGTGGCGTAATGACTGCGAAGCTACCGTCAAAAAACGCTACCCGCGTATCGCGGAAGCACTTGACTGGCTCGCGCAGCACGCACCTAGTCGGCTGACGGGCACTGGCGCCTGTTTGTTTGCAGCTTTTGAGTCACAAGAGGCTGCGCAAACGGTGGCTGAACTGGCTAATCAGCGCTGGCAAGCATGGGTCGCGCGCGGACTTAACACCTCTCCCCTACAAGATGCTCTGGGCTGCTGAAAGCGCCCGGTCATCGCATTAGGTTATTGCTGGGGTATCGCCAAGTGGTAAGGCACCGGTTTTTGGTATCGGCATTCCCAGGTTCGAATCCTGGTACCCCAGCCAATTCTAATGTTGATCTGCGTTTTCTCCCCTGATCCCCAACACTGCAAAGGTGGCTGCGCGTGTCAAAATTGATGGTTTTCACCGGGAACGCCAATCCCGAACTCGCTCAAAAGATTGCCGAGAGCTTAGACAGCCGTATGGGTAACGCCACGGTGGGTCAATTTAGCGACGGCGAAATCGCGGTCGAGATCAATGAGAACGTGCGTGGTAAGGATGTCTTCATCCTGCAATCCACCTGTGCCCCGACGAACGACAACCTGATGGAACTGATCCTGATGGTCGACGCTCTGCGTCGCGCCTCGGCTGCCCGTATTACGGCAGTGGTTCCCTACTTTGGTTATGCCCGCCAGGACCGTCGTGTACGCTCCGCCCGCGTTCCCATCTCAGCAAAAGTTGTGGCGGATATGATGGTGAAAGCAGGCGTTGATCGCGTAATGACCATGGACCTGCACGCCGACCAAATTCAAGGTTTCTTCGACGTACCGGTTGATAACGTGTACGGCTCACCGATCCTGCTGGACGACATCGAGCGTCAAAACTACGACGATCTCGTGGTTGTTTCCCCCGATGTTGGCGGCGTTGTGCGTGCCCGTGCCATCGCCAAACAGCTGAATGCTGATTTGGCTATCATTGACAAGCGTCGCCCCCAGGCCAACCAAGCCCAGGTGATGCACATTATCGGTGAAATCGAAGGCCGCACTTGTGTGGTCGTCGATGACATGATTGATACCGCTGGCACACTGTGTAAAGCCGGTGAAGCGCTGAAAGACCACGGCGCTGCGCGCGTCGTCGCGTATGCTACGCATCCGATTTTGTCCGGCCCTGCGGTCGACAACATCACCAACTCTGTACTGGACGAGGTTGTCGTGACCGACACCATTCCGCTCGCCGACCATGCGCGTCGTAGCGGAAAGATTCGCCAGTTGAGCGTTGCTGGCTTGATTGCGGAAGCGATTCGCCGCGTCAGCAACGAAGAATCCGTCAGCGCGATGTTCCACTAACGCCTGACGTTATAAGCCCCCAACTGGGGCCCTGGAAACGTCGTCGTCTGGTCGCGGACGGCGGCGTTTCCTTACTTAAACCAAGAGGCAAATTCCATGTCTGATTTTATCCTGCAAGCCAGCGTTCGTAACGACCTGGGGAAAGGTGCGAGCCGCCGCCTGCGTCGTGCGAACCAACAAGTACCGGCCGTTGTATACGGCGGTGAGAAAGGTGCTCAGTCTATCTCTGTAGAAAAAACTGCGTTCTACAAAGCGATTGAAGACGAGGCCTTCTTCTCCTCTGTCATCAAACTGGTGATCGACGGTAAAGAAGAGCAAGTGGTTGTTCGTGACCTGCAGCGTCACCCGTTCAAGCCGCTGCTGACCCACGCTGACTTCCTGCGTGTTGATGCTACTCACGAAATCACCATGAACGTGCCGCTGCACGTGGTGAACGAAGAGAAGTGTGTAGGTATCAAAGACCAAGGCGGCGAACTGCACGTCCTGGCTAACGAAGTCGCCATCAGCTGCTTGCCGAAAGACCTTCCGGACTTCCTGGAAGTGGACATCAGCAACGTTGAGCTGGGTACTACCCTGCACCTGTCTGACCTGACCCTGCCGGCTGGCGTCACTTCTGTTGACCTGTCCCACGGTGAAGAGCACGACAACGCCATTCTGAGCATCACCAAAGTGAAAGTACGTGGCGGTGACGAAGAAGAAGGCGAAGGCGACGCAGAAGCCAGCGCCGAGTAAGCCTTGCTAAAGGTGCTGCCAGCGTATGCTGACCAGTGCCGCCTGGGCCATGCCCGCATGGCCCAAGGATGTTAAAATCAAGCGCTTCGGCGCTTGATTTTTTTTTGCAGCGTGGCGCCACCCTGCTTATCTGCAAAGCAGCTGCCAGTGAGTCAACGATATATCTTCCAGAACCGTTGGAGGTGGGAAAATGAGCCAGGTAACGGCCATTATAGGACTGGGCAACCCAGGCGCAGAATACGACGCCACCCGCCATAATGCGGGCTTTTGGCTAGTGGACGCCATTGCACGCAGCGCCCACACCGAACTGCGTCCTGAGAAAAAGTTTTTAGGGTTATACGCCAAAGCCCGCGTGGGTGACCATGAGCTGCACCTGCTCAACCCCACCACCTTTATGAACCGCAGCGGTGCGGCTGTGGCAGCGCTAACCCAGTTTTTTAAGCTTACCCCAGACAACCTACTGGTCGCTCACGATGAGCTTGACCTCCCCCCTGGGCAGTCACGCTATAAAACCGGCGGCGGGCACGGCGGCCACAACGGGCTGCGGGATATTATCAGCGCCCTTGGCAACCAAAATCAGTTTCATCGGCTGCGGATTGGCATCGGCCATCCCGGCGAGGCGCGCCAAGTAGTGAACTATGTACTAGGCCGCCCTGGCAAAGCCGAACAAGAAGCCATTGAGCGCTCGTTGGATGAGTGCCTAGCCACGCTTCCGCTTGCGCTTTCCGGCGACTGGGCTAAAGCCATGAACCGCCTACATAGCGTAAAATAGCAGCACGTTTTCAGCACACATTCTCTACGCGTTACGCACGCGCTTTTTTCACACTTGGCAGGCGCTTTATTGGTAGCGCCGCCCTAGCGGCCAGGAAGTTACTTATGGGCTTTAACTGCGGTATTGTCGGCCTACCCAACGTAGGCAAATCCACGCTGTTCAATGCGTTGACGAAGTCAGGGATTGATGCAGAGAACTTCCCGTTCTGCACCATCGAACCCAACGTTGGCATCGTCCCGATGCCAGACCCACGCCTGGATGCGCTAGCGGCCATCGTAAAGCCTGAGAAAGTGCTGCCCACCACCATGGAGTTTGTGGATATCGCAGGCCTCGTGGCGGGTGCCTCCAAAGGTGAAGGCCTGGGTAATAAGTTCCTGGCCAACATTCGTGAAACCCAAGCCATTGCCCACGTGGTGCGCTGCTTCGATAACGACAACGTGATCCACGTCGCCAACCAAGTAGATCCCCGCGCCGACATCGAGACCATCAATCTTGAGCTCGCCTTGGCCGACCTAGACACCGTCGAGAAAGCCAGCCAGCGCCTACTGCGCTCAGTGAAAGGCGGTGATAAAGACGCCATTGCCACCAAAGCCGTGCTGGACAAAATCCTGCCGCATCTTGCCGAAGGCCAGCCGCTGCGCAGCTTTGGCCTGGATGACGACGAAAAACGTCAGGTAAAAAGCTTTGGCTTTTTGACCCTCAAGCCCACTATGTACATTGCTAACGTCAATGAAGATGGCTTTGAGAACAACCCCTACCTGGATATCGTCAAAGAGATCGCCGCCGAAGAAGGTGCAGTCGTCGTGCCGGTGTGCAACCAGTTAGAAGCCGAAATTGCCGAACTCGAAGATGAAGAGCGCAGCATGTTCCTCTCCGAAATGGGCATGGAAGAGCCGGGCTTAGACCGCGTAATTCGCGCGGGCTACGCCCTGCTTGGCCTGCAAACCTACTTCACCGCAGGCGTGAAAGAGGTGCGCGCCTGGACCGTGAAACAGGGCGCTAGCGCACCCGAGGCCGCCGGTGTGATTCACACCGATTTCCAAAAAGGCTTTATCCGCGCTGAAGTCATCGCCTATGACGACTACATCACGCTGGGCGGCGAGCAAGGTGCCAAAGATAACGGCAAATGGCGCTTGGAAGGTAAAGACTACATCGTCAAAGATGGCGACGTGATCCACTTCCGCTTCAATGTATAAGCGAGAAAAGAAACAAATGCTTGACGGGCGGCGTACCCCTGGGTAATATTCGCACCCGTTGAACGGCTACGTAGCTCAGCTGGTTAGAGCACATCACTCATAATGATGGGGTCCCCTGTTCAAATCAGGGCGTAGCCACCAACACCGAATACCGCTAGCAATAGCAGAAGCCCGCTGACTCAGTCAGCGGGCTTTTTCGTTTCTAGACTTTTCTTGGTTAGCTCAGGAGAGCGTCGGGCGGTTCAGGAACACCGTCAGCGCCCGCGTCAGGTAATCCACATCTCGCGTACCGGACGTTTCACGAATCGAGTGCATCGCCCACTGGGGCAACCCGACGTCGATGGTCGGCACGCCCACTTCCGTGGCGGTAATCGGCCCTATGGTGCTGCCACAGCCCATATCCGCCCGTGTGACGAACGACTGTACGGGCACATCTGCTTCGCGACACACGTCCCGGAACAGCGCGCCGGTGACGCTATTGGTAGCGTAGCGCTGGCTGGCGTTCACCTTGATCACCGGGCCGCCGTTAATGGCCGGACCGTGGCGTTCATCGTGTTTGTCGCGGAAGTTTGGATGCAGCGCGTGGGCGTTATCGCAGGAAATCATCAGCGACGATTGAATCAGCTGGATCAACGACTCCTCGCTGCCACCGCCCACCTGGGCATTCAAGCGTTTCAGCACGTCGCTCAAGAACGGCCCCTGGGCACCGCACGCGCTGGCACTACCCACCTCCTCATGGTCATTCGCCACCAGCAGCGCGCCCTGGCTACCATCGCTTTCCAGCAGCGCTTCCAGGCCCACGAAGCACGACAGTAGGTTATCCAGCCGCGCGCTGGCCAGCAGCTCCTTGCGCAGCCCGACCAGTGATGGCGGCTGAACGTCGTAAAAACCCAACTCGAAATCCACCACCTCGACCGCGCGTAGGCCATGCTGCTCTTCCAACCACTGCCCCAGCAGTTCGTGCAGCTTGGCGGTATCGCTCTGCATCAGCACCGGCGCCATCTGTGTTTGCGGATTGATCGAGCGCCCCGCATTTACATCGCGGTCCATATGGATCGCCAAGCTCGGAATCATCGCAATCGGACGCGCCACGTTGAGCAGCACGCTCTCCAAGCGACCATCGGCATGGCGCACGTGAACGCGGCCCGCCAAGCCCAAATCTCGGTCAAACCAGGGGGCCAACAGCACGCCGCCGTAAACCTGCACGCCCAACTGCAGCCAACCTGCTGAATATTGGGTGGCGTTGGGCTTCAAGCGCAGCCCTGGACTATCGGTGTGAGCACCCAGCATGCGCAGGCTGGTCACCTTGCCAGCGGGCAGCTGAAACGCGATCACCGACGAGTCGTTGCGCGTCACGTAGTAACGCTTTCCTGGCGACAATTGCCAGTTCGCGGTCTCTTCCAGGCGCGCAAAGCCCGCCTGCTCCAAACGCTCGACCATGCGTTGAGTCGCATGCCATGGCGTGGGCGACTGCTGCAGAAAATCGCACAGCCGCGTTAAACGTTCCGCGTTGAAAGCCTCGGACATGGAATTCCTCATAACAGTAATGATTGAGTCTCACAGGGGAAATGACCTGCTACAATGCTCCCTCGGCCTACGCAACTCATAGGCTGACTGCGGGTCTAGGGAAGAATGAGTGTACACAAATCCGGGAGAGCTTGACTGATGAGCTTGTTTGCAACGCTTTCGCGCTCGGTCGCCCTTGCCGTAATGCTGGTGATCACCAGCCCGGCAGCGCTGGCGCAACTTGCGCCGACCGACGAACAACGCCAAGCGGCGGTGGAAATTGCGGAAGCCCTCCGCTATGGCCATTATGCCGATATTGATTTCGACGAACAGTGGTCACAGGAAGCTTTCCAGCGCTATCTGGACATTCTTGATGGTCAGCGCAGCTACTTACTGAACCG
The DNA here is from genome assembly GCF_056857635.1 of Vreelandella sp. L-15. Classification (NCBI taxonomy): domain Bacteria; kingdom Pseudomonadati; phylum Pseudomonadota; class Gammaproteobacteria; order Oceanospirillales; family Halomonadaceae; genus Vreelandella; species Vreelandella sp. L-15. The sequence goes on from NZ_JBSXNN010000056.1 coordinate 94,852, forward strand.
TGACATCGAACCCTATCGCCACCTCGAAGACGACATGGCCGACGCGCTGTTCGACGGCGACCTAGACGATGCGTTTGCACTTTACAACCGTCTCAGCGAGCGGCACACCAACCGCTTGGAATGGCTGCTTGCCAAATTGGACGACGGTTTATCGTTGGAGTTCGATAGCAACGAACGCTTGGAAGTCAACCGCGAAGACGCTCCCTGGGCCAGCCGCGAAAGCGAGCTGGATGAGCTATGGCGCAAACGGCTGAAAAACGACGCCCTGACCCTCGCCCTCACCGACCAAGACGCAGAGCAGATCGAAGACAACCTGCGCCAACGTTATGAAGGCCAGCTTTCGCGGTTACGCCAAACGGAATCGGAAGATGTCTTTGGGCTGCTGATGGCGGCTGTCTCCGGCACCATCGACCCGCATACCGGCTACCTCTCCCCTCGCCAAGGCGAATCTTTTGACATTCAAATGAGCCTCTCGCTGGAGGGCATAGGCGCGCTACTGCAATCCGACGGCGAGTACGTCAAGGTCTCTAGCCTCGTACCCGGCGGCCCCGCGGATCGCGCAGGCGTATTAGAGCCCGCCGACCGCATTATCGCCGTGGGCCAGGAAGAGGGAGAGATGGTCAACGTGGTGGGCATGCGCCTGGATAACGTCGTCGACCTGATTCGCGGCCCGAAAGGCTCCGTGGTCCGCCTGGACGTGGTGCCGGCCCAGGCGGTGGATATGACCCGCTCGCAAATCGTCGAAATCACCCGCGATACGGTGAGCCTTGAAGATCAAGCCGCCCACAGCGAAGTGATCGAAGTGATGCGTGACGGCGAGCCACACCGCATCGGCGTCATCAATGTGCCCACTTTCTACGTGGACTTCGACGCCTGGCAGGCCGGTGAAGAAGAGTACCGCAGTACTACCCGCGACGTGGCCCGTGAAATCGACAACCTCAAAAAAGAGGGTGTTGAAGGCATCGTGCTGGACCTGCGCAATAACGGCGGCGGCGCACTGCAAGAAGCCAACTCGCTGATCGGCCTGTTTATTGACCGCGGCCCCACCGTGCAAGTACGCGATGCCCAGGGCCGCATTCAGCTGTACGGCGACACCGAAGCAGGCACCGTGTACGACGGCCCGCTCACCGTGCTGGTGAACCGCCTTTCGGCCTCGGCGTCTGAAATCTTCGCCGGTGCCATTCAGGATTACGGCCGCGGCATTGTGGTGGGCGCGTCTACCTTTGGCAAAGGCACCGTTCAAACCCTAAACGAGCTTAGCCACGGCCAGATCAAGCTCACCCGCGCCAAGTTCTACCGTATCTCTGGCGACAGCACCCAGAACCGCGGCGTAGAGCCGGACATCACCTTCCCCAGCCTGATTGACCCAGAGCGGATTGGCGAGAGCAGCCTGGACAACGCGCTGGCCTGGGACACCGTGAAAAACGTTCAGTACCGCCGCTACGGAGAGCCGGAACGTGTACTGCCGACGCTGATTACTCGCCATGAAGAGCGCGCCAAAGAGAACCCCAACTTCCGCTACCTGGAGCGCCAATCCACGCTGGCTCGCCAGCTGCGTGAACAGCACACCAGCGTCAGCCTGAACCGGGAGCAGCGCCAACGCGAGCTAGAAGCCCAAGAAGCCGAACAGCTCTCGCTGGAAAACCAGCGCCGCCGCGCCCTGGGGCTGCCTGAACTGGAAGAGTGGATGGATGCGCGTAGCGACGGCACCACCCCGACAGAAGACGCTGAAGTAGAAAGCGAAGGCGAAACGGAAGGCAACGAAGAAGAAGTGCCGGTCGACCGTGCGCACGTGCTCGAGGCCGCCGAAGTGCTGCTTGACTATGTACACCTGCAAAACCAACAGCGCATGGCCAAGCGTTAAGTAAACGGCTTGAGCTACCCTAAGTACGAAGACGCCAGCCCTCGGGCTGGCGTTTTTGTGTGTGCTGACTAAATCATAACCGCTAGCAGAGCGCGGCACGCCGCGCAGGGCGATCTCCCATACGCGTCAAACGCTGCGTCAGCGCGTTAAGCTGCACGGCACTCCCCTGCGCAGCGGATTCAATAATCGACTGCGCCCAGGCAGGTAGCTGCGGCGCTAAACGGTAATAGACCCACTGCCCTTCCCGCTGATCCATCAGCAGGCCGCACTGGCGCAGCTGCGCCAAATGGCGAGACACCTTGGGCTGAGACTCCTCCAGCGCATAGGTCATCTCACACACGCACAGCGACTGCTCTTTAGCAATCAGCAGCACCAGCATCAGCCGCGTTTCATCACTCAAACACTTAAAGACCTGCAGCGCCTGCAGGCTAGCCGCTTCTCCCACGACACCTTCCCACGCCATGAATTGGAAACATAGTGTACGCCATACGATAGGCAGGCGTTAAGAAGGGACGGACAGCTAACAAATACACACGTAAAAACACCCAAGATGCCAGGTGGCAATGGGCGATAAAATCATTCAGATAGGAAAGGTGATACGCTAGATGGCTCCCCGAGCAGGACTCGAACCTGCGACCCAATGATTAACAGTCATTTGCTCTACCAACTGAGCTATCGGGGAACAACAGAAAATCTTTAGCAGAACAGCAGCTTGGCTCCTCGAGCAGGACTCGAACCTGCGACCCAATGATTAACAGTCATTTGCTCTACCAACTGAGCTATCGAGGAACATCATTTGCTGTTGCGTTTGAACCAGAGCCTATCACTTATTAACACTTACTTAAAGCAGTCTAAGCAATTGTGCTAACAAGTGTTTTGGCTCCTCGAGCAGGACTCGAACCTGCGACCCAATGATTAACAGTCATTTGCTCTACCAACTGAGCTATCGAGGAACTGCTCAAACACGGTGCGTAGTATACTGATTGAAACGCGCGGGTCAAGTATCGATTACGGGGGAATGCCTAGCCCCTGGTTTCGTGTATCCGTATAATGCAGGCATTCAACGGCCGCACCAATCGCTGCCCAACCGTTATTTCATTCATCCCTCGTCTCCCCCGACGACCCATAGATGACAGGTACCGATGGCGAAGAAGCTCTTCATCAAAACGCACGGCTGCCAAATGAACGAGTACGACTCCTCGCGTATGGCGGACCTACTCGGCGAATCTCACCAGCTGGAGCTAACCGATAACGAGAAGGAAGCAGATGTGATTCTGCTGAACACCTGCTCGATTCGTGAAAAAGCTCAGGATAAGGTCTACCACCAGTTAGGCCGCTGGAAAAAGCTCAAAGACGCCAATCCGGACCTTGTGATTGGCGTGGGCGGCTGCGTGGCCAGCCAAGAAGGTGAAGCGCTGCGTAAACGCGCTCCTTTCGTAGATATGATTTTTGGCCCGCAAACCCTGCACCGGGTGCCAAAGATGCTCGACGCCCGCAAGAACAACCAGATTGCGGCAGTAGATGTCACCTTCCCCGAAATCGAGAAGTTCGACCACCTGCCCCAGCCCAAGTCGGATGGCGCCACGGCGTTCGTATCGGTGATGGAAGGCTGCTCCAAGTACTGCACTTTCTGCGTGGTGCCCTACACTCGCGGTGAAGAAGTCTCCCGCCCGTTTGAAGCGGTGATGGATGAAGTCATGCACTTAGCCGACCAGGGCGTGCGTGAAATCAACCTGCTGGGCCAGAACGTGAACGCCTACCGTGGCGACAACGAAGACGGCGACGAGATTGACCTTGCCGAGCTAATCGCCTGTATCGCAGCGGTGGATGGCATCGACCGTATTCGCTTCACCACCTCTCACCCGGTGGAGTTTACGGATAGCTTGGTAGACGCCTATGCGGATATTCCTGAGCTGGTAAGCCACCTGCACCTGCCGGTACAGTCTGGCTCTGACCGTATTCTGAGCGCCATGAAGCGCGGCCACACGGCGGAAGAGTACATCGAGAAGATGGAACGTATCCGCGCTAACCGCCCGGATATCAGTTTCTCCTCTGACTTTATTGTCGGCTTCCCCGGTGAAACAGAAGAGGATTTCGAAGCCACGATGAACCTGATCCACCGTATCGGTTTCGATCACTCGTTCAGCTTTGTTTACTCGGCGCGCCCCGGCACCCCTGCTTCCGGCTTGCCAGACGACACCCCTGAAAGCGTGAAGAAGCAGCGCTTGGCTATTCTGCAAGAGCGCATCCTTCAGCAGGCCGCTCAGATTAGCCGCCGTATGGTGGGCACTACTCAGCGCATTCTGGTGACCGGGTTTTCTCCGAAAGACCCCGGCCAGCTTTCTGGGCGTACCGAGAACAACCGCGTGGTGAACTTCCGCGCTGCCAATCCTACCGAGTTAATCGGCTACTTTGTCGATGTAGAGATCACCGAAGCGCTGCCCAATTCGCTGCGCGCTGAACTCGCCTCTGCCGAGCGTTATTGATCGCTTGCTTATCGTAGGTAATTGCCCCGGCACCGCCGGGGCAGTAAGCTGAGTCTCACACACATCAACTGACGGGTTTCTTACTCTTGAGCCAGCCATCACCTCAGGCCAATCGCATTATCACCCTAAGCCTTGAACCCAATGACCCGCAGCGTCTCGCTAGCCTCTGCGGCCAACAGGACGAGCATCTAAAGCTGATTGAGAGCCGCCTGGATGTGACGTTACGCAACCGTGGCAACGTATTTCAGCTGGCCGGTGCCGCTAACCGTATTAAAGCGGCGGCTAACGTACTGGAACACCTTTACCGTGAAACCGCCGCCGACGAGCTATCGGCGGATACCGTGCATCTGTTCCTCCAAGAATCCGGGCTTGAAGCCCTGGAAGAGGAAGACGATGGCGAAGGCGGTAGCGATGAAGTCATCATGCGCACGCCGCGCACTATGATTAAGCCACGCGGGCTGAATCAGCAACGCTACGTGCAGAGCATTCGCGAACACGATATCAACTTCGGCATTGGGCCAGCGGGTACCGGTAAAACCTACCTGGCCGTGGCCGCTGCGGTAGAAGCGCTCAATCAGCAAGAAGTGCGCCGCATTCTGCTGGTGCGCCCAGCGGTAGAAGCCGGTGAGAAACTCGGCTTCTTGCCGGGCGACCTTGCTCAAAAAATCGACCCCTACCTGCGCCCGCTGTACGACGCGCTGTATGAAATGATCGGTTTTGAGCAGGTGGCGAAGCTGATCGAGCGTCAGGTGATCGAGATTGCTCCGCTGGCCTATATGCGTGGCCGTACGCTGAACAACTCCTACATCATTCTGGATGAGAGCCAGAACACCACGCCGGAGCAGATGAAAATGTTCCTGACGCGGATTGGTTTTGGTTCCACCGCCGTGATTACCGGGGATATTACCCAGGTCGACTTACCGCGCGGGCAGCGTTCAGGCCTCTCGCAAGTGCTCGACGTGCTCAAAGATACGCCAGGAATCGGCGTGACCCACTTTGCCGCGAAAGATGTGGTGCGCCACCCGCTGGTTCAGCGCATCATTGAGGCTTACGACGAGTTTGAATCCGAGCAGGAAGTTCAAGAGCGCGCCCGCCGCGAAGCACGCCAGCAAGAGCGTGAAGCGCGTATGCAGGCGTTAGAGCGAAATAGCGAACGTTCGGGAGAAGCCTAACGATGAGCGACATCATAATCGACCGGCAAGCGGCGATTGATGAGCCACTGCTACCCTCGCTTGAACAGCTCACCCATTGGGTGGGCTGTGTCTTTTCTCGCCACCCGGATGATGACCGCCTAGAGCTCACCATTCGTTTTGTGGATGAAGAAGAGAGCCAGGCGCTTAACCGTGACTACCGGGAAAAAGATAAGCCCACCAACGTGCTCTCTTTCCCGTTTGAAAACCCACCCGGCATTACCCTGCCGCTGCTGGGCGACCTGATTATTTGCCATGCCGTAGTCGCCCGTGAAGCCGAAGAGCAGCAGAAGCCGCTGGCCCACCACTATGCCCACATGGTCGTACACGGCACCCTGCACCTGATGGGGTACGACCATATCGAAGAGCAGGAAGCCGAAGAGATGGAGCAGCTAGAACGCGAGCTGCTGGCCACCCTTAATATTCCTGATCCTTATCACGTGTAAGCTGCTACCTTGAGCCAAACGTACGTTTAGGGTGGTGTCTGCTGTCACTCAGTGATAAAACGGTCACTTGAAGCGTGGTCACCCATTCGTGACCGCTTCTCCGTACAATATTTTCCGAACTACCTTTTCCGTAACATTCTGTCCGTAACTGAGAGAGATTTGACGCAATGAGCGAAGACCGATCGAGCAACCCCAATCAAAAATCATGGCTCGAGAAACTCTTTGGCGCCCTTTCCGGAGACAATGACGAACCCAGCTCGCGAGACGAGCTGATGACGTTTTTACGCCACACCGCAGGGAAACTGAAGCTGGATCAAGACGCCATCATGATTATTGAGGGCGCGCTTGAGATCAGCGATCAGCAAGTGCGTGAAATCTTGATCCCACGCTCTCAGGTATCGGCGATTACCCTTGACCAAACCCGGGATGACTACCTACCGTTGATCCAAGAGACTGGCCATTCACGCTACCCGGTGGTGGGCGAAAACCTGGACGACGTAAAAGGCATCCTGCTGGTCAAAGACCTGCTGCCGCTGCTGTCGCAATCGCAAGAGAGCCGCGATGCGTTCAAGCTGGAAGACGTGCTGCGCCCTGCCATGTTTATTCCTGAGTCAAAGCGTTTGAACACGCTGCTCAAAGAGTTCCGCGAAACCCATAACCATATGGCGATCGTGGTGGATGAGTACGGCGGCACGGCGGGCATCATCACCATTGAAGATATTCTTGAGCAGATTGTCGGGGATATCGAAGATGAGCACGATACCGATGAAGAGGACGATATCCGCACGCTGGAGAACGGCCACTTCGCGATTCGCGCCCTCACCCCGATTGAAGATTTCAACGAGCGCTTTGGCACCGAATTCTCTGATGACGAATTCGATACGGTGGGCGGCCTTGTGATGCAGCAGTTTGGTCATCTGCCAGGCCGAGGCGAGCACACCAGCTTAGGCGGCTGGCGGTTTGTGATTCTGAACGCCGATAACCGCCGGATACGTCTACTTGAGGCCTATCGCGATAGCGAACCTACGGAAGACGAAAGCCAAGACGACTAGCCTGTCGCCCTCACCTTGCCTACCTCACACTGTTGATAGGATATCGTTATGGGGTTCACACCCACGTTGACGTTTCAGCTGCTAGCCGCCTTAGTGGCTGGCGGCTTTACCACGCTTACCGCTTCCCCGTTTGAGCTTTGGTGGCTTGGCCCTGTGGCCATTGGCCTGCTGTATGTCGGGCTGCATACCTTAAGCCCTGGCCAAGCCGCGTTAAAAGGCTGGCTGTATGGCGTGGCGCTGTTTGCTAGCGGCACCTCATGGGTTTACGTATCGATTCACGACTACGGCTACACCGGTGTGCCGCTCGCGGTCTTTTTAACCGCGCTGTTTGTGAGCGTGCTGGCGCTGTTCTTTGCGGGCACGTTCTGGCTCTACCGCCGCTTCATCGGCCCCCGCTGGGCGCTGCTCACCTTTGCTGGTGCGTGGGTGCTGGGCGAGGTGCTGCGCACTTACTTGTTCACCGGCTTTCCCTGGCTGTTGGTGGGGTCCAGCTACGTGGATTCTCCGCTGGCCAGTTGGGCACCCGTTGGAGGTGTGTACTTACTCTCGCTGCTGGTGGTGCTTACCGGCACGTTAGGGGCGGAACTGCTGCGCCGCCAGTGGTGGGCAGCGCTACCGCTGGCCGCTATCTGGCTAGCTCCTGTCGTACTGCCAAGCCAGTGGACAACGCCGGTAAGAGAACCCACTCGCGTCGCGCTGCTGCAGGGCAACCTGCCCCAGCTGTTAAAATGGACGCCTGAAGGCCAGCGCACCGCTGCGAATATTTACAGCGACTTAACCCGCGAAGTGGCGGATGAAGCGGATCTGATCTTATGGCCTGAAACCGCGCTACCCATGATTGATAGCCAAGCACGGCCAGTGCTTGAGCGCGTGCAGGCCAACCTGCCGCCAGAAGCCGCCCTGTTGACCGGCATCGTTCAGCTAGATGAGAATAACCGCTACTTTAACAGCGTGATTGGCGTAGGCGACGTGGAAGGCAGCTACCAGAAAGAGCACCTGGTGCCGTTTGGGGAGTACCTGCCGCTAGAGAGCCTGCTGCGCGGGACCATCGACTTCTTTGACCTGCCGATGTCCAGCTTTAGCAAAGGCGCATCGGAGCAGGTGCCGATGCAAGCAGCAGGAGTGGCGATCGGTAACGCCATTTGCTACGAAATCATCTACCCACAGCTCGTCGCACAGCGGGCCGCCGATAGCGGCGTGATCGTGACGGTTTCCAACGACACTTGGTTTGGTGCCTCCATTGGCCCGCACCAGCACCTGCAAATGGCCCGCCTGCGTGCGCTGGAAAATGGCCGCTACGTAGTTCGCGCTACCAGCAACGGCATCACCGCCATTATTAACCCCCGTGGCGAACTGGTAGACCGCGCCCCACAGTTTGAAACCACCTACCTCACGGGCGAATTCTACGCCATGGAAGGGCTCACCCCGTTTACCCGCATGGGCAGCCTGCCCATTTGGCTACTCGCTGGGCTGTTCCTGCTGCCGGGGTTTGTGCGTCGGCGTTGATGCCAACAGCACCTCGGCCATGAAAAAGCCCCCTGCCACATTCGTGGCAGGGGGCTTCGTTTTAGGCGGCTTCTTAAAAAGCCGTCTGCTAAGCGCCGGATTAAGTGCTGCTGGGGATTTCCCCTAGCACCTCGGGAATCGTCATCCGCACATAGCGGCCCGGCGCGGGTTCGATCACTGTTAGCTCCCCTTCCCCTGGCTGGCGGGCAGGTACCAGTTTCTTCGGGTCTGTATCCACGTAGCCGTTGTCGGTCATCCAGGCTTGCCAATGGGGCCACCAGGAGCCTTCGTTAAACGTAGCGCCTTCCATCCACTCCTCGTGGGTCTCGGGCAGCGTGTCGTTGGTCCAGTAGCCGTACTTGTTTTTATGGGGCGGGTTCACGATACCGGCAATATGCCCAGAGCCGCCCAGCACGAAGGTTACCGGGCCTTTGGGTAGCAGTGCACCGTAGTAGGTACTGTTCCACTTGGCGATATGGTCTTCTTTGGTGGAGACAAAGTAGCTGGGTGTTGAGACTTTGCGCAGGTCGATTTTGACCCCGTCTAGCTCGATACCACCGGGCTCTACCAAGCGGTTTTCCAGATACATATGGCGCAGGTACCAAGCGTGGGTGCCTGCCGTCAGGTTGGTGCCATCAGTATTCCAGTAGAGCAAATCGAAGGCGGTGGGAGTCTCGCCCTTCAGGTAGTTATTGATATAGAACGACCAGAACAGATCATTTTCCCGCAGCAGGTTGAAGGTGTAGGCCATGGAGCGGCCATCCAGGTAGCCCTTCATTTGCATGGTTTGCTCAATACCCTGCACCACGCGCTCGTTTAGGAACACGCCGATATCGCCCGGATCGCGGAAGTCCTGCAGCGTGGCCATGTAAGTGACCGACTTCACCTTACGGCCACGGCGAGTGCTGGTGAGATACGCCACGGTGGAGGCGGTCAGCGTGCCGCCTACGCAGTAGCTCAGCAGGTTGACTGACTTCTCGCCGCAGGCCTGCTCAATCGCTTCCATCGCACTGATGGGGCCCATCTGCATATAGTCGGCCCAGGTAATGTCGCGCTGCTCGGGGCCAGGGTTACGCCAGGAGATCAGAAATACCGTGTGGCCTTGATCCACCAACCACTTCACCAGCGAGTTATCTTGCCGCAGGTCTAGGATGTAGTACTTATTGATCCAGGGCGGCACAATCAGCAGCGGCGTTTTAAAGGTGTTTTCGGTGGTTGGCGTGTACTGAATCAGCTGAATCAGCTCGTTTTCATACACCACAGAGCCAGGCGTTACGGCAATGTTCTCGCCCACGCCAAAGGCGCTGCGGTCGGTCATGCGTACGTTGATGCCTTCCGCTGAGTTGGCTAAATCTTCCCGCAGCCGAGTGAGGCCATCGACGAGATTCTGCCCCTTGGTTTCCAGGGTGCGGCGCATCACTTCCGGGTTGGTGGAGACGAAGTTGGTAGGCGACATCGCATTCACCAACTGGCGCGCGTAGAACGTTAAGTTGCGCTTGAGGGTAGGGTCTACATCCAGATCGTTAATCAGCTCTTCGACCATCTGCGAAAACAGCAAATACTGCTGCATGATCGCCATGTAGTAGGGGTCTGTGGTCCAGGCCTCATCTTTAAAACGGCGGTCGTTCTTGGGCGGCGTTACTAGGGGGGCCACCTGCTCACCGGCCATGGTGCGTACACCCTGCTGCCACAGCAACCACTGGTCTTGCATCAAGCGCGACTGGGTTTGCCACAGCAAATTCGGGTTACTCATCAGCGAACGAGCAGCGGCTTCAAAGCTTTCGCGCATGTCGCTATAAACGGAGTCAGCGGCTTCGCTGGGCGCCATACGTGACAGCAGGTCCTCTAGCAGACCTTTGTACTGTTCACTTATGTCGTCAAGCTGTGCCTTCCATGCCTCCATATCTTGCTGGGACAACGGTTGAGACGGCATTTTCCACCCTGACTGCATACGACTTTCCCCCTCACCAACTGAGCAATGGTTGCCCTGGCAACACGCTTAAGAACGCTGTAAAAGAACGCGGCGCCTCAAAGGCGCCGCGGACACTACTGACGATTAGCTTTTACGAGACGACTGGCTTGAGGCCTTCGCGGGCTGTTCACCCTTGGCTGTAGCGCTCACTTGTTCGCTCATTTTTTGTCCGGCTTCGCTAAACAGCTTTTCCATTTCAGATTTGAACTGCAAGCTCATCTCGCTCATCACCCGTGCGTCTTCCTGCATCTGCTGAGAAAGCTCGTTCATCATTTCCGCTTGCTTGGTACCGAAATCGCGCAGGCTCTCGGCATCATTAATTTCTGTCGCGCTGCGGATGCGCTCGGTGCCCATCTGGCTGTAGCGTTTCATCGCTTCCAGCTGGTACTGGGTCATTTTTTCCATGTTATTGAGCATCAGCGAGTTCATCTTGCGCATCGGCTCAAACATCTGGCGAGTTTGGGCGTTAAAGGCGTCCATCATTTTGTCTTGCATTGTGGTTGCTCCTGTCTCTCATTCCTTGGCATGAGCCTGGAGTGGCTCATCACATCGCAAATTGCTGCACTGCAAAAAGAGTAATGCTTAGCATGCTGCTTTGCAACAAGGAGCTTCCTACGGCCCCTCTGCATACCCTACAGCCGCCTCTGACTCAGCCTCACAGTGCCACGTATTTGATAGCGCCTTTATCGCCTACTCTTTGGCGCGAGAGCGAGAAGAGGCCGTGGCTTTCGCCTTGGTACTTTTCTCGTTTGCCGCTGACGATGGTTCGCTATCTTGGGTGCCGTTACTGGCACCACCCGTATGGGTACTACCGGCCTGACGCAGCATATCCAGCATCATTTGCTGATAGGTGCCAAAGTTAGCCAGCCCCTGTGAAAGCCCCTGCTGCATCATGGGTTGCTGCAGGAAAGGGCGCATTAAGCTCATGGGGTCATAACCTTCTACCCCTGATTCCATCTGCCGCTGAATATTATCCAGCAGGCTCTGCTGGAACGCCTCTACATCCGGCAACCCTAGCGACTGCCGAAACTCAGCCGGCGTCAGGTCAAACTCAACGTTAATTTTCATAGGCGACTCCTTAACCGTCTTCCTTGAGTGTAGCAGCGAACCACTCAGCACACCTTGGCGTTATCGCTGACCTAATCGCGGTGTATCAACGCTAACATCAGCGTTTTGGCCCCGGTGGCGCAGCCAATGATCCAACAGCGTAATCGCCATCATGGCTTCGGCAATGGGCGTCGCTCGAATGCCCACACAAGGGTCGTGACGCCCTTTGGTAATCACTTCGACTGGTTCACCATGGACATCAATGGAGCGGCCCGGCGTGGTAATGCTGGAGGTAGGTTTCAGTGCCAACCGAGCCACAATGGGCTGCCCGCTGGAAATACCACCCAGCACGCCGCCCGCGTGGTTGGAGAGAAAGCCTTCCGGTGTCATCTCGTCGCGGTGTTCGCTGCCGCGCTGAGCAATACAGCCAAAGCCCGCGCCAATCTCGATCCCTTTTACCGCATTAATGCTCATCAAACCGTGCGCTAGGTCAGCATCCAGACGGTCGAAGACTGGCTCGCCCAGGCCCACGGGTACGCCATCGGCAATTACGGTAATTTCCGCGCCCACGGAGTCTTGGTCCCGTCGCAGTTGATCCATGTAGCTTTCCAGCTCGGCTACTTTATCGGGGTCGGGGCAGAAGAAGGCGTTCTGATCGACAGCCTCCCAGCTTTTAAACTCGATCTTGATCGGGCCAAGCTGGCTCATATAGCCACGGATTTGAATGCCCTGTGCCGCCAGCACCTTTTTGGCAATGGCACCCGCCGCCACGCGCATGGCGGTTTCGCGGGCGCTGGAACGGCCGCCACCCCGGTAGTCACGATGGCCATACTTGTGATGGTAGGTGTAGTCCGCGTGGGCGGGGCGGAACTGGTCTTTGATCTTAGAGTAATCTTTCGAGCGCTGGTCGGTATTCTCAATCAATAAGCCAATCGAGGTACCGGTGGTTTTGCCTTCAAACACGCCGGAAAGAATGCGCACCTGATCCGGTTCTTTGCGCTGGGTAGTGTGGCGCGAGCTGCCGGGGCGGCGGCGATCTAAGTCGCCCTGCAGGTCCTCTTCGCTAATCGCAATGCCAGGAGGGCAACCATCCACAATGGCCCCTAATGCGGGGCCGTGGCTTTCGCCAAAAGTGGTGACGGTAAATAGTTTGCCAAACGTATTGCCAGACATGGGCGTTAATTCCTCACGCAAAAGACGCCGCATGGGCGTCGAGTTCAGCGGCGCTCAGGGCAAACACGCCCTGGCCGCCACGCTCGAATTCAAGCCAGATAAAGGGCACCTCGGGGAAGGCGGCCTCCACATGGCGGTCAGAGTTGCCAACTTCAACAATCAGCCAGCCCTCTGAAGTTAGGTGCTGGCGGGCCTCGCGCAGAATACGCCGCACGATATCAAGACCGTCGCTGCCCGCTCCCAGCGCTAGGGCTGGCTCATGGCGGAACTCGGCGGGCATCGTGGCTAAGTCGCGCTCATCCACATAGGGCGGGTTGGAAACGATCAGGTCAAAGCGCTGCCCTTCCAGGCCGTTGAACACGTCCGATTCCACGGCGCGCACGCGGTCGCCGACATCGTGGCGGGTAATATTCTGCCGTGCCACGGCCAAGGCATCCTGGCTGATATCCGCCAGGGCCACTTCGCAGGTCGGCAGCACCAGCGCCGTGGCGATGCCAATGCAGCCGGAGCCGGTGCATAAATCCAGCACGCGGGCGGGTGGTTCTTCTGGAAACCAGGCCGCAAAGCCATCTTCGATCAGCTCGGCAATCGGCGAGCGGGGAATCAGCACGCGCTCATCCACGTTAAACGGGTAGCCTGCAAAGAAGGCCTCTCCCAGTAGATAAGGCAACGGGCGGCGCGTGGTGACACGCTCCCGGGCTAAGCGAATAATCCGCTCGCGCTCAACTGGCAGCAGCCGCGCATCCAGCACGGCGGGGTCGACGTTCCAAGGCAGGTGCAGCGCGCCTAAGCAGAGCGCGACCGCCTCATCCCAGGGTGACTGCGTGCCGTGCCCATAGTGCAACCCCGCCAGATAGAATTCGCTGGATACCCAGCGCAAATAGTCCCGCAGTGTGTAAAGATCGCTTATCAGCGCCGTATCAGGCAGTGATAACGTTGAGGGGGAGGACTCATCAGAGAGGTGCGTGGTCACAAGGGCTCCTGGCGTCAAAAGTTCGTTGGGGGATTGTACCTTTGACGCTGCCCGGTTCACAGCAGCGCCAAGCTCGCTATACTGTCTCGCCTTAGCGTTTTCTTATCCACCGCCCCTTTTTTCACCACTACTTAGTTGATTCGAGCCGACCATGACGCGACACCTGCCCAACGATGACGATATCAGTGCCTTTCGCCAAGCGCTGCAGGCGGCAGGCGTACGCCGTATTGCCACCAACCAAGCCGACCCCGGTAAGCCCAAACGCCAGTCAGACGCCAGCGAAGCGCGCCGCCGAGCGGCGGTAGAGAGCAATACACTGCAAACCAGCGGGCGCACGTCTGATGGTCGGGTGGAAGCCGTACGGCCATCAGAGTATTTAGAGTTCAGCGTGCCCGACCTGCCCTGGCGCACGTTTAGCCAGTTGAAGCGCGGCCAAATGGCCTGGCAGGCAGGGCTAGACCTTCACGGCTATACCCTGGAAGAGGCGCGGTTAGAGCTAGAGAGCTTTCTTCGCGATGCCGCAGGCCAAGGGCTGCGCTGTGTGCTGGTGGTGCATGGCAAAGCCTGGGGCACCACCTCTGATTTCCCGGTACTGAAAAGCCACACCAATGCGTGGCTGCGCGAGTGGCCCGGCGTGCTGGCGTTCTGCTCTGCCACGGATATCGATGGCGGCACCGGGGCGGTGTATATTTTGCTGCGCAAACGCGGGCAGTAATTCATGTTGTTTATTTAGTAGCGTCAGAGGCAATGCTAGGCATGCGCCGCTCCAAGGCTTCATCGGCCAAATGGCGGCCTAAGCGGATGAGCTCCTTCGCCCGGTGAAACTCGTAGGTGCTGCATACCGTTTTAGGAATTTCGATCAGCACGTCCGGTGGGTAGCCGGCTACCTTATATTTCGCCAGCGCTGCCTGGGTAATATCAAACGATTCCAGAATCATATCCAGCTTGCCCCACTCGCGCTTGCCGCGCAGGTCTACTGTTTCATCGTCGTCGCTCTCTTCACTGCTGCCGCCTAGGCCACCCCATAGCCGCCGCGTGGTCGCGCGCACCTCCTCCATCCAGCCGCCAATATTGGCGTCGCGATCCCGCTCCAGGGCGGTGCGGCTGTCGCTACTCTCTTCTTGTGGCAGCAGCTCCTCCAGCGTGACCGGCTGCGGGCTGTGCGCGGTGACGTTCACCGCCACCACGAAATCCGCCTCATGGGCAGCCAACACTGGCATCATTGGCAGCGGGTTGAGTAACCCGCCATCCACCAGTACCTGTTCGCCAATGTGCACGGGGGTAATCACTCCTGGCACCGCAATCGAGGCGCGAATGGCGCGTAGCAGCGGGCCGTTTTGAAACCATACTTCCCGCTGGCGCACGAGGTCGGTGGCCACGGTGGTCACTGGAATGGGCAGGTCTTCAATCAGCCGGTCGCCCACTAGCTCCTCCAGCTTGCTCATCACTTTGTTGGCACGCATCGCCCCCATGGGGCTCCAGGTCACATCGACCAGCTTGAGCACGCCCAAGTAATCAAGGTTACACACCCACTCCCGGTACTCCGGCAGCTTGCCCGAGGCGTAAATGCCGCCGATCAGCGCCCCCATGGAGCATCCGGCAATCGAAATAATCTCGAAACCACGCGCCTCCAGCGCTTCAATCACGCCAATATGCGCATAGCCCCTGGCACCGCCGCTACCGAGCACCAGCGCTACTTTATTGCCACCGCCCGGCGTCCTCCCCGTTAATTGGCTGACCACGTTCTGCCCCTCCTTTGTGGCATGGCGTCTCATACGCACGCGCTTTTCTTTCGATGCGACGTTAACTGGCCGTGCAGCCTTCTAAGCAAATCACCTCGGCCACACGCTCAACGGCCTGTGGTTCCAAATGCAGATGGTGACCACCTGCCAGCACGTGCCGGGTGAGCCGCGGCATCGCCTGCCTTGCCTGGGCTGCCCAGGCGCGCTCGCCCAAAATCCCTTGTTCTCCTTCTATTAATAGCACGGGGGCTTGGATCTCAGCCAAAACGGCCAGCACCTGCTGCGGCGTAAAGCGCACCAGCGAGGGCTTGAGCAGGCGGCTATCGGTACGCATTTGTACTTTGCCATCGGCGGTGGCCTGGGTATTACGCTCCACTAACGGTGTAGCAGTGAGGCTATCCAGCGGCGTGACACCACCTGCGACGCGGGCCGCCACGGCGCTCTCAATATCTAGGTAGCGGGGCGCGCGGGAAGGCGGCCGCCGATGAGCGATTAAGCCTTTGCGCAGTTGGCTGGGCGTCTCTTGTGCCGGTGTATTCAGCGCACCTAACCCGTCAATCAGAATTAACCGGGCGACCTTCTCCGGTAACGCCGCGGCCAGCAGGCAAGAGACCGCCGCCCCCATGGAGTGGGCAAGCAGCGTGGCCTGTTCAAGGCCCAACGCCTCCATGGCATCCAGCACATCATGGGTGTAATCCCATAGCGCGTAGTCGTTGCCAGCAGGGGCATGAGCGGAGTGCCCGTGGCCACGAAAATCAATCGCTACAATCCGAATGCCCAGTGCGCTCACCAAGCGCGGGGCCAAGCGTGTAAAGCTGGCCGCGTTATCCAGCCAGCCATGTAGCGCCAGCCAGGTGGGCGCATCTTGCCGCCCCCAGCTCAGCGCTGCTAGCCGTCCATTGGCCAACGAAAGCGGTTGAGGAGCCGTGCCTACTCGGGAAGCGTCGTTCATAAAAGTGGGTCTCACTGCGAAAATCTGGCGCGTCAGGTGACGCTCGTAAATGTGAACATTACGATGCACATAGTATGGTGCAAACGTTACCATGCTCGACGCAGCGCTTGTGCTGCTTTTACACGGCCATGGGCCACGACGCCGTTAATTTTTGATGGAGATTGCCATGAAACCTCGCCGCGATACCCGTGTTCGCAACCTTGTGTTCTTTATTACCGTCGTGAGCGCCCTAGTCGTGGGGCTATGGTTAACCCGCTGAGGGCAGTGCTTGCAATTTCTCCCCCATGAATAAATACTGTTTAAACACACTGTACATAAACACACCATTTATTCATGAGGATGCCGACGATGCCGTCTCAACCCATCCATTTTGCAACAACCGTGGTTGCGACAGCCTTGCCGTTAACTTCTCAGCCGCTGCCTTTTCCTCTGCTCACAGGCCGTGCAGGCTTTAGCGGCTTTCCCTCTCCTGCCCAAGATTACGAGCAGCGCACTCTCGACCTCAATGCGCGGCTGATCAAGCACCCTACCCAAACGTTTTACCTCACCGCGACAGGGGACAGCATGGAGGGTTGGGGCATCTTTGACGGTGATTTACTGGTCGTCGACCGCAGCGTCACGCCGCGCCTAGGGCATATTTTGGTCGCCATGCTGGATGAAGAAGTGCTGATCAAACGCTATGCGCTGCATCGCGGCACGCCGCACCTCTGCTCGGCCCACCCCCACTATCCGCCGCTGCCCCTGGAAGGTACCGACTGCCAGCTATGGGGTGTGGTGCGCGCGGTGATTCACGAGTATCTGCCGTGATCGGGCTGGTGGATGCCAATAATTTTTATGTCTCCTGTGAGCGGGTGTTCAATCCGGCGTTGGAAGGCAAACCCGTTGGCGTGATGTCGAATAACGACGGCTGCGTGATTGCCCGCTCAGCAGAGATGAAAGCCATGGAGATCGCCATGGGCACGCCCGCATACCAGTTAGAGGGGCTACGCCGCCGCGGGGTAATCCACCTGCTCTCTTCTAACTACGAGCTGTACGGCGATATGTCAGCGAGGCTTGCCCAGCTGCTGCGCGATACGTGCCCCGAAGTGGCCCCCTACTCGATTGATGAGATGTTTATTTATCTGGATGGCCTCAGTGACACCCAGTGCCAAGCGCTGGGCACAGCACTGCGCCGCCGCATTCGTCGCTATTTGGGGCTTCCGGTGTGTATCGGGCTGGCCCCTACGCATACACTGGCGAAGCTCGCCAATCACCTAGCCAAAAAACAGCCTCACTACGCAGGAGTGTGTTTACTCCACGGTGAAAGCGCTACCACCCAAGCAGTGCTGAAACAGCTGCCGGTAAGCGATGTGTGGGGAGTAGGCAGGCGTCTTGCCGAACGACTAGCGGTCAGCGGCATTCGTACCGCCTGGGATTTGCGGGAGCACGACCCCAAACGGCTACGCAAATGCTTCTCGGTGGTTCTAGCCCGCACCGCCTTAGAGCTGCGCGGTACGCCCTGCCTAGAGTTGAATGCCGTTGAGCAACCCCGCCAGCGTATCATGACCTCACGCTCGTTTGGTAAAGCCACCGGCGTAAAAGAGGAGCTTCACGCGGCGCTGCGCCGCCACGCCCAGCGCAGTGCCGAAAAGTTGCGCCAGCAAGGCAGCCTTGCCCGCGCCGTCCTGCTGTTTTTAAACACCAACCGCCACCGCAAGGACCAGCCCCAGCTGTCGCCTAGCGCGATGATTCCGCTTGAAGCGCCCACCGACGATACTCGCGTCATTCTGGAAGCCGTTCGCGAAGGGCTCGACCAGATGTATCGCCCTGGCTTTCAGTTTATGAAGGCAGGCGTGATGCTGCTGGACTTGGTGGATGCACAGCAGTATCAGCTCTCTCTGCTACAGCCAACCACCAAGGCGCACCCTCACTTGATGAAGGCGGTAGACGAGATTAATCAGAAGATGGGGCAAGGCACGTTGCGCTTTGGGATGACTGACGCCGACGCGCCTTGGCAGCTGCGCTGTGAGCACCGCTCAAGACGCTACACCACCTGTTGGGATGAGTTAATGGAGGCAGGCACTCACCCTGGCGCGATTGCCGCCGCCAGGGTGAAGCGTGAACAGCAGCGCTTAGCGGGCGGAAAGCGCTTGGCGAAGGCGCGGGCTAATGGCTTCGCCCACCACTGCCACCAGGAGCAGCAGCGCTAGCAGCACCGGCCAGTGGGCAGCAAAAGAGACTTGGTACAGGCCAAGGGCATCGACAAAAATCACCAAAATACCCAGCGGACTCACGTAGCGCACCATGGCCAGCCACAGCGTATAGGGCAGCGGCGCCAGCCCCAGCTCGTCGCGGAAGGTTTCGCTTTTCAGCACAAAACCGGCCAGTAGCACCATGCCCAGGCCACCCAGCGGCATCATCCAACGGGAGGTGAGGTAGTCCAGCCAATCAAAGAAGTTCTTGCCTGCCAGCGTCCAATCAGCGCCCAGGTTGAACGACAGCATCGCCAGCGTGCTGATCAGCCACAGCACAATACCGGTGGCCCACGAGGCGGATTTACGGCTCATGCCTTTGTTATCGCACAACCAAGAGACCGTTGCTTCCACCATGGAAATTGAGGAGGTTAGTGCGGCCATGGAGAGCATTAAGAAGAACAGCGCTCCGAACAGCGTGCCCAGCGGCATCGCCTGGAACGCTAACGGCAGGCTCATAAACAGTAACCCTGGGCCTTCACCGGGGTCCATGCCGTTGGCAAAAATCACTGGAAAAATTGCTAACCCTGCCATCAGTGCTACCACGGTATCCGCCACGGCCACGCTCAGCGTCGTGCGGCCAATGGAGGCATCTTTAGGCAAGTAGCTGCCGTAAGTCAGGATGGCACCCGACGCCAATGAGAGCGTAAAGAAAGCGTGGCCCAAGGCCGCCAACATCCCTTCACTAGAGAGGCTGCCCGCCTTAAAAGAGAACAGGAAATCAACCGCGTCGCCGAAACCGCCGGAAAACATGCCGAATCCAATCAGCAACACCAGCATGAGCACCAGCCCCGGCATCATCCAGCTAACGCTTTTCTCGATGCCTTCCTGAACGCCTTTACCGACAATGATCATGGTCAGCAGCGTGACCAGGGTACTCCAGCCACCCAGCGTGATGGGGTTAGCGTTATTGGCACCAAACACGGCCGCCATCTCGTCCACACTGGTGCCCGCCAAGCCGCCGGTGAGCATTTTCCATAAATAGGAGAAGGACCAGCCGGCCACCACGACGTAAAACGATAGCACCATAAAGCCACACAGCATGGCCATCCAGCCAATCAACGACCACATAGAGGAGCGGCCAGACTCATTCACTACACGGCGAATAGCATCAATGGGGCTACCACGCCCCCGGCGACCAAACGCAATTTCGGTCATCATTACCGGTACGCCCACCGCTAAGATGCACGCTAAATAGACCAGTACGAAGGCGCCGCCGCCATACTCCCCAGTGATATAAGGGAATTTCCAAATATTGCCTAGCCCCACCGCCGAGCCGGTGGCTGCCAACATAAAGCCCCAGCGGCCTAGCCACTGAATGCGAGGTTGCCCAGAAGACGCCATGACCTTCCACCCTGTCAGAAAAAAGCGCCTATCCTAGTGGATTTTGTCGCGAATGCCCACGTATCACGGCGTGGCATAGCTTGCTTTTGCCTCGGCATCTAGCCGCTGGGCGGTTTGATCCACTCTGCGCAACCACGCCAACAGCAGCGCCCCAGCCCCCACAAAGCCACCAGCCAGCCATAGGCCCACATAATAATGACCAGAGGCTTCCGCAAGCATGCCGGTGAGCGCAGGGGCCACAATCTGCGCTGCGCCGTAGGCCAACGTCATTTGTCCCATCAAGCGGGCGGGGCTGGCGGGGTACAGCCTACCCGCCATGGTCAGCACTAAACTGACGCAACCCAGGAACGTGCCGCCGTAGAGCACTGCGCTAATCAACACGCCCGGTAACGTTGGGCTGATCGCAGGCAGCACAATGCCTACTACCTGCACCAGCATGGCCACAATCAGCGCGCCTAAGTAACCAATCCGCCGCGCGATTAAATCCCACAGCATCACGGCGGGTGCTGCGGCCAGCCCCACCAACGCAAAGGCCCAGTTCCCGGCCCCGGCCAGCAGCGGTTCGCGCTCCACAATCGCGACCAAAAACGTTGCGCAGATCACATAGCCATAGCCCGCACAAAAGTAGGCGGGCAGCATAAGACGCATAAAGGTGCGGCTAGGCGGCGTTGCAGGTGCTTGATGACTGGCAGCGCTGCCTACCACCGGTTTTACCGGGCGCGGTAACCAGCGCCAGGCAGGCACCAGCAGCACTGCCCCCAACGCGCTAAAGCCCCACCACTGGGCTTGCCAGTTCATTGCCAGCGCTAGCATCAATTCTACGGCTAAAGCCGCCACCACAATGCCAATGCCGACACCTGCAAAGTGGATGCCCAGCTCGCCCCGATGACGGTGCTGAATCAGCCAGTGCAAAATCAGCCCTGACGCCAACAGCATCGAGCCACTGCTGGAGAGCCCCGCCAAAAAGCGCAGCCCCGCCCATACCCAAAAGTGTTCGGTCAGCGCCATACCGGCGGTGGTTAATACGGCCAGCACTAAGCCAATGCGAAACAGCGTGTCTTTGAGATAAATCGTGCGAATAGAGGCCGCCAGCACCGCTCCTAGCATATAGCCTGCGTAGTTCAACGCCGCTAGCCAGCCGCCATCGGCGTCGCTAACCCAGCTCTGTTGCTGCATCACCGGCAGTAGCGGCGTATAGGCAAACCGCGCAATGCCGATACATAAAATTTGGCTAAATACCCCCGCCAACAGCACTTTAAAGCGCTGGGCCTGAACGCTTGCAGTAGGCATGGACACTCCCTCGTCGTCACTATTTTTGTTGTGGTAGTGTGGCTTCAATGGATAGCCAGCTATCTTCCATCATACGCGGAAACCAGCGCCGTACTATCGGCTAAACGTGGCATGTGGAAGCAGCGCATTAGTGCTCGGAATCTGGCAGACTAACTCTCACGTTTCACCACCGTCATAAGCGAGTAAGCACGATGAGCGATACTGCAAAACCCTGGACGCAACCGATGCCCGACGCGCAGTTCAAACTGATGCGCGATATTTTGGCGGCCCCCAGCCCTATTGGCCTGGAAGGCGCGATGACCTACGGCGTGCTGAAGCCCTACTTCGAGAGCTTCGCCCCCAGCGACTGGCATTTGCACCAGTTTAAAGGCAATGCGGGCGTGGTGCTGGATACCCACCCAGGCCGCGATGATATGTTCAAGCTGATGATCATCGGCCATGCGGACAAAATCCGCATGCAGGTTCGCTCGATTGGTGAAGATGGCAAGATTTGGATCAACACCGACTCCTTCCTGCCCGGCGTATTGATCGGCCATGAAGTCACGCTGTTCAGCGAAGACCCGGAAGCCCCCGGCAGCTACCGCAGCATTGAAGGCGGCACGGTGGAAGCGCTGGGTGCTATCCACTTTTCTGACCCCGCCCAGCGCGATGGCAGCAAAGGCATTAAGAAAGAGCAGATCTATCTCGACCTGCAGATTCACGGCGAGAACAAGAAGCAGCAGGTGCTGAACCTGGGCGTGCGTCCGGGTGATTCGATTATCTTCAACCGCCCCATTCGCCCTGGCTTTAGCCCAAACACCTTCTACGGCGCGTATCTGGATAACGGCCTGGGATGCTTTGTGACGGCGGAAGTCGCACGCTTGATCGCCGAAGCGGGCGGTACCGAAAAAGTGCGGGTGATGTTTGCCATTGCCAGCTACGAAGAGATTGGCCGCTTCGGCAGCCGCGTGCTGGCCGGTGAACTCAAGCCCGATGCGCTGATTGGCGTGGATGTAAATCACGACTACGTCGCCGCCCCTGGCATTGGCGACAAGCGCATGCAATCGCTGGAGATGGGTAAAGGCTTTACGCTGTCGGTGGGTTCTATTGCCAGCGAGCAGCTCAACCGCATCATCGCCAGCGCCGCGAAAACGCAGGACATCCCCATGCAGCGAGACATTGTGGGTGTAGATACCGGCACCGACGGCATGGCGGGCGTGCTGGCCTCCATCGACAGCGCGGCCACCTCCATGGGCTTCCCCATCCGCAACATGCACACCATTTCGGAAACCGGCAATACTCAGGACGTGCTGGCCGCTATTCATGCGCTGCACCACACCATTCAAGCGCTGGATGCCATGCCGGATCTCAAACGGGAGTTCTTGGATAACCACCCCCGTTTAGACCAAGCCAGCCCACTTGCCCACCAAGGCAGCACCAAGCCCGAAAGCGACGAAGAAGCCTCCGCTTAAACGGATCGAGTAGGAGGGGGAGTCGCCTCCCCCGTCCTCTCACACCACCGGGCAAACGGATCCGTACCACGGCGGTTCCTGTCCCCCATTATCGGGCTGAGCTTCGTTCCGCTGAATTCGCTCGCCTGTGTGCTCTGAGCGCT